>JALZHT010000151.1 GCA_030860645.1 Acidobacteriota bacterium | reverse complement strand
CGCCCCGACCACGCGGCGGCGCACGCGGCGCTCGGGGCGGCGTACCGCGAACAGGGCGACTACGCGGGGGCCAGGGCGGCGCTCGAACGCGCCGTCGAACTCGACCCCGGCGACCTCCGCGCCAGCTACCAGCTCGGCCTCGTTTACGCCAAACTGGGAGACAAGGAGGGGGCGAAGAAGATGTTCGCGCGCGCCGACGAACTGCGTGCCCGGGAGCGCGAGCGCGAAACCGTCATCCTCAAACTGATTGACCCGCCGCAGAACTGACCGGCCCGCGCCGACGGCCGGGGCCGCGAAGGAACCAATTGACCTTCACCCGGCGAGGTCATAATATGCCGGTGTCTTACCGGCAGAATGTGTACGCCGCGCGGGAAGCGCGCCTGTCAGACCCCCGCGCCGGCGCTCTCTCTTCTCTCGGCCCGCGCGCTTGCCCCATTCGCGACGCGGCGGCGCGGGACTCACGGCCCGCCGCGCCTCGCCCTTGAGGCTCCTCCTCGCGTTTACGGAACGGGCACCGGAAACTACATGGCCGAAGAACTTTCCCCCACAGAGCGACGCGCGCAGGTGATTTTGCAGGAGTTGTTGCGCGCGGGGAAGGTCTCCGTCGGGCGGCTGGCGAAGCGGCTGAAAGTCTCGACGGCGACGGTTCGCCGCGACCTGAGCGAGCTGGAAGGGCGCGGGCTGTTGCGCCGCAGCCACGGCGGCGCGCTCCCCATCCAGCCGCTGCTCTACGAGCCGTTCCGCCACATCTCCTATTACCACGAGCAGGAGCGCCAGCACGGCGCGGAGAAGCGCCGCATCGGCCTCGTCGCGGCCGAACTCGTCACGGACGGCGACATCCTCGCCATCGGGGCCGGGACGACGGCCACGCAGGTGGCCCGCAGCGTCTGCCTGCACAAGGGACTCACCGTGCTGACGAACGCCGTCAACGTCGCGATGGAGATGAGCCACCGCAGCGACGTGAAGGTCATCGTCACGGGCGGCTTCCTGAGCGGCGACTGGTTCGCGCTGGTCGGGCCGGCGGCAATTCAGAGCGTCAGCGAGATCTTCGTCGACAAGGTCTTCATCGGGGTTGACGGCATCAACGCCGAGCACGGCCTGACGACGAACTACCCCGACCAGGCCACGATCCACCGCGCCATGATGCGCCAGGCGCGCCAGAAGGTCGTCGTCGCCGACCACCGGAAAATCGGCGCCATCGGCGCGGCCCTCATCAGCCCGATAGAAGGCGTCGACATCCTCATCACCGACAAGGGGGCGGCGGACGAAGCCGTCGCCCCCTTCATCGCCAGAGGGATCGTGGTGCGGAGGGCTTAGCCCCCGCCCCGTCGCGCCGCCGGGGGCGAGACCGTGGGCCACCCTTCGGCGTCCCAGAAGAGGTGGCTGATGCGCAGCGTCGGCGCGCCGCGCCACCCGGCGTCGTAAGCGTGGTAGACGAGTTTCTCGCCCTCCTTCGTCTGCAAGATCGCGCAGTGCCCCGGCCCGACCCACCGCCCGCCGCCCTCTATCACGAGCGTCCCTCCGCCCTCCGTCAAGGGCCTCCCGCCCCGATCAACATAAGGGCCGGTGACGCGCCGCGACCGGCCCACGCGGACGTGGTAAGTGCTCTTCACCCCGCGGCAGCAGAAGTCGAAGGAGACGAAGAGGTAGTAGTAGCCGTTCTTCCGGACGATGGCCGGGGCCTCGATCGCGCCGGGCAGTTCGGGCGACCGCGGGCGGCTCGCGAGCGGGTAGAGCGTCTCGTCCTGCGGGGAGAGCTTGCCGGTGGCGGGGTCAATCCGGCGGAGCTTGATGCCGCCCCAGAAGCTGCCGAACGCGAGCCACGGCTGCCCCGCCTCGTCGAGGACGAGGTTGGGGTCAATGGCGTTCCAGTCGTCGGAGGGCGACGAGCCGATCACCTTCCCGCGATCCGCCCACGCGTACCTCTCGCTCGACGGGTCGAGCGTCTGATTCGTCGCCAACCCGATGGCGGAGCGGTTGCTGCCGAAGGTGGACGCCGAATAGTAGAGGTGGTATCTGCCGTTGAAGTAGGAGATGTCCGGAGCCCACAGGCCCCTCAGCCCCGGCACGTCCTCGACGGCCCACTGCGGGAGGTGTCCGAAGACATCGCCGCACAGCCTCCAGCGGACGAGGTCTTCGGAGCAGCGGACGCTGATGCCCGCCCTGGTCGAGAAGAGGTAGAAGGTGTCGGCCTCCCTGATGACGGTCGGGTCGTGGACGTGGCGGATGTCCCCGTGAAGCTCGGCCGCCCCCGCCGCGACCTGCCCCCTCGCGGCGCCGTCCGAGAGGAGGACGAAGACGGCAACGAGGAGCTTCATGCGGCGGCGCGACATCGTCTTCATACACCTTGAGCGGGGGCGCTCGCGAGAGACGCCGGAACTTGAGATCAGATGAAGAAGCTGCTGACGGGGCTTAACTCTACGCGAGCGCGGGCCGGCTGCCAAGTCGTCCCCGGGTGAGAACGGGCCGCCGCGGGCCGGGGCCGGCGGCTTTTTCACGAAACGGCTAAATTTTATAACCCGCGGCGGGGCCGTGCCACCCGAGACCGGGGTGAGAAAAGTTTGCTTAATTAGAGTTAAAAAAACTTGACTTCATGTTCATTTGTGGTGTAAATGAACAAATGTAACGATCAGACTTATAGAGGTTCTTACATTCCGGCCGGCTGCCCCGGTTGAATTAAACCCGACGTTTCGGTTCAGGCCGTTGGCGGTTGCAGGCCGTCCCTTCCCGATCTTTAGCTCGTTTTAATTAGCGGTGAATCCCGGCGTGCCCCGGAAGCGAGTCTCCGGGGGACGCTCGGCGGCCGTGCTTCTCAATTTCACGGCCGAGGTCTCTTCCATTGCGGATCAGGATTTTTTAGCTCCGGTTCGGGGTGAAGCTTTGTGAATAGTTCCGGCATACGGAATCGGGCGGCGGGACTGTATGCGGGGGCGCGACGGCCCTCCGCGGGCGCCCTGGCGTGACCGCCGCCGTTCCCGAAATTCTCCCTCCGACTGACCCTTTGCGTGCTCAACAAGCCACCGGGAGGCGTGCATGAAATTCCACAGGCTGACTGTCGCCACATTGCTGGTTCTGATTCTCGGGCTGGGCGCGTCCGCCCTCGCCCAGAGCGACCGCGGCGCGATCACCGGCACGGTCAAAGACCCGACCGGCGCGGTCGTCCCCGAAGCGAAGGTGACGGCCATCAACGTCGAGACTAACTCCACGACCGAGACGACGACGGGCGGCGAGGGGAACTTCACGTTCCCCCAACTCCAGGCCGCCCCGTACCGGCTGACGGTCGAGGCCGCCGGCTTCAAGACGGCGACGGTTGACGACATCCAGGTCGGCGTGCAGATCACGCGCACCGTCGAGATCACGCTCGAAATCGGCGGCGTCGGCGAGGCGGTGACGGTCTCGGCCGAGACCGCCGTCGTGATCCAGACCGACACGCCCGCCTCGCAGCTCAACGTCACCGAGCGGCAGGTCAGGGAGTTGCCGCTGCTCGTCGCGGCCGAGAGCGGCGGGCGCTCGCCCCTCTCGTTCATCTTCCTCGACAGCAGCGTCGTCTCCGCCGAACAGACGGGGACGGGCGGCACCTCCGGCAGCACGGGCACGAACGCCACCAACTTCCGCATCAACGGCGGCCAGGGCCTGGGCGCCGACATCCTGATCGACGGGGCGCAGACGCGGCGCGGCGAGAACGGCAGCTTCTTCTCGGAGGTCGCGCCCGGGCCGAACGCCTTCCAGGAGTTCACCGTCTCGACTTCGAGCTACTCGGCCGAGTTCGGCAACTCGACGGGCGGCGTCATCAACTTCACGATCAAGACGGGGAGCAACGACTTCCACGGCGAGGCCTACCTCTTCCATATCAACGACGCCCTCAACGCCAACATCGACCGCAACCGCATCCTGAACCAGAACAACCCCAACTGCCGGAACCGGGGCATCGGCTGCCTCGACAAGCCGCTCGACCGCCAGTTCGACTTCGGCTTCTCGCTCGGCGGCCCCCTCCACCTCCCGCGCTTCGGCGAGGGCGGGCCGGCCACCTTCAGCGGCAAGGACAAGACCTTCTTCTTCTTCAACTACGGCGGCTACCGCACGTTCCAGTCCGAGGCGGTGGAGATCACCGTGCCGACCGTGCGGATGCGCCAGGGCGACTTCTCCGAACTGCTGACCGACCCCTACGTGCTCCAGTTCTTCGGCGGCCCCGTCCAGATTTTCGACCCGAACGGGGCGCCCGGGTCGCGCACGCCGATCCCCGGCAACCGCCTCGACCTCTACCAGGGCGGCGCGGTCATTTCCGACATCGGGCGCAACTTCGTCAACCTCTTCCCGCTGCCGAACCAGACGGGGCCGAACGGCTCGTCCGTCTTCCGCAACTACCGCGCCTCGACGACGGCCACCTCGCGGACGGACTACTACGTGTCGAAGATCACGCACAACCTGACCGACCGGCAGTTGCTCAACTTCAGCTACACGTTCCGCAAGCTGCCGAGCGTCAAGGGCGGCTTCCCGCGCTTCCCAGAGCCGTTCGTCGCGTCGGGGGTCTGGGATCAGTTGTTCAAGTCCTACTACGCGCGCGCGCAGCACGACTGGACGCTGACCTCGTCCTTCATCAACCACTTCAACGCCGGCTTCTCGCGCTCCGACGTCTCGAACCGGAACTTCACTTTCGGCGAAGGCCCCACCAGCACGCTCGGCATGCGCCCGGACGCGACGCAGAACCTGGGGCTGCCGATGATCGGGTTCCCGGGCTACGGCGACCCCGTCGGCTCGCTCGACCCGCGCGCCTACCAGGGCGGCGGCTCGACCTTCTTCAGTAACCGGGTGCGCGACAACTCGGTCCACCTGAGCGACGTGGCGACCTACCTCCGCGGCCGCCACACGTTTAAGTTCGGCGGCGAGGTGCGGTTACAGCAGCTCAACAACGACGCGCACTTCGACATCGGCGGCCAGTTCAACTTCCGCAGCAACCAGACCGCCAACAACAACGACTTCAACCAGGGCTGGCCCATCGCCAGCCTGCTCACCGGCCGCCCCGAGTTCTCGTTCAACAGCAACCAGACCATCGACCCGGCCCACCGCTTCTTCTCGACCGCCTACTTCTTCCAGGACGACTTCAAGGTCACGCAGCGCCTGACCCTGAACCTCGGCCTGCGCTACGACTACGGGCGGCCGCGCGAGGAGGCCCGCGGCTTCTTCCGCGGCTTCGACCCGGACACCCCGAACCCGGCGGCCGGCGGCCGGCGCGGCGCCATCGTCGGGGCCATCGGGCAGGGCGGGCTCCAGGCCGAGCACTTCGGCCTCGTCAAGCCGGACAAGACCAACTTCGGCCCGCGCGTCGGCTTCGCCTACTCGCTCAACGACAAGACGGTCGTGCGCGGCGGCTACGGCATCTACTACGCGCCGATCATCTACAACGACTTCGGCAACGCCGGCGCGCTCGGCTACAGCCCCGGCTCAAGCCCCATCAACTTCGGGCTTGACGCCGGCCTGACGCTGGAGAATTACCCGTCGATCCCGACCCCGAACCCCGCCGACCAGGCGATCAGCGACCTCAGCCGCACCGACATTGACTACTTCGACAAGAACTTTAAGACCGGGCGCACGGCGCAGTGGAGCATTGACCTCCAGCGCCAGCTCCCCTGGAACTTCGCCGTCCAGGTCAGCTACATCGGCAGCAAGGGGACGCGGCTGCGGTCGCAGTTCGACCCGATCAACAAGCTGCCGTTCGAGGCGCTCCGGCTCGGGCTGCCGCTGCTCTCGAAACGTCTGGTCGACGTGACGCCGCTCGAACGCTCCTTCGCGGCGAGCCTCGGCTTCAACCTGCCGACGGACCCCGACGACGTCTACCCCGGTTTCAACAATCAGCCCACCAACCACCCGGCCGCCAGGACGGTCGCGCAGGCGCTCCGGCCCTTCCCGCACTACGGGAACATCAACAACCGGCTGGAGAGCCAGGGGCAGAGCTTCTACAACGCCGGGAAGTTCGACCTCCAACGCCGCTTCTCGCAGGGCATCCAGTTCGGGCTTTCGTACACCTTCGCCAAGCTGCTGACGGACGCGGGCGAAGACATCTTCGGCGGCTCGCCGCTCAACGGGGTCATCCAGAACCCCTTCGACCGCACGTCGCTGTGGGCGCCCTCGCCGAGCGTCCCGCCGCACTCGCTCGTCTTCAACTACATCCTGGAACTTCCCTTCGGCCAGGGCAAGCGCTTCCTCAACCGGGGCGGGATCGTTGACCGCCTGGTCGGCGGGTTCCAGATCACCGGCATCCACCGCTACCGCAGCGGCACGGGCGTGGTGCCCTTCATTGCCGGCGGCCAGAGGGATTTCCTCACGCTCGTCGGCTACAACGGCAACCTGCGGCCCAACGTCACGGGGGCGGACTTCTACACCGGCAACCAGTCGGGCGGCGTCGACTACCGCCTCCTGAACCCGGGGGCCTTCGCGCGCCCGGCCGACTTCCGCGCCGCGCCCGACTTCTCGCTCAACGGCACGACGGTCAACCCGGCCTACGCCGCCTACTACGCGGACCCGCTCCGGTTCTTCGGCAACGCCGCTCCGGGTTACAGCAACCTGCGCGCGGAGCCATTCATGACCGAAGACCTGAGCATCCTGAAGAAGACGCGCGTCACCGAGACGACCTACGTCGAGCTGCGCTTCGAGTTCTTCAACCTCTTCAACCGCGGGCGCTACGGGCTGCCGAACGTCAACTTCGACGACGTCAACTTCGGCAACGTGACGCGCAACGCCGACATCTTCCAGCCGCGCCGCATCCAGGTCGGCGGGCGGTTCGTGTTCTGAGTCAACCTGAATCGGACCGGGGGCGCAGGAAGTGGTTGAGCCAAACGCCTGCGCCCCTCTTCTATTTTCACGAGTGAAGCGACGCTGCCTCGCACGGGTGATGTTCTTCTCGCGCGCCTCCAACGCCCGCCGCGCGGCCCTGCTGTGCGCCGCGCTGGCCGCCTCGGCCGGGGCGGGCCTGCCGG
>JALZHT010000810.1 GCA_030860645.1 Acidobacteriota bacterium | reverse complement strand
GGACGGGGCCGACGAGCGTGACGCCACGGCGGCCGCCGGGGCGGCCAGTTCGGCCTCGCGGGCGGCGCGAGCGCCTTCGATGAAGCCGTCGCGGAAGGCCGCGCGCTCTTCGTCAGAGAGATTCTTGGTCTCGGCGTTCAGCTCATTCTCCAGCAGGTCATCGCCGGCCTTCGCCTGGGTCACGCCGGCCACCTGCGCTTCGGCCGGGGTCGTCAGGTTGCTCTTGGTGGCCTGCGCCACCTCGGCCGTGTTCGCGCCCTTTGAGGGGCGCATCACGAGAGCGCCGACCGTCCCGCCCAGGAGGGCGGCCACCAGCGCGACGGGCAGAATCTTGTTCGTAGTCATTGGTCGTGTCTCCTCAATCCGGTCTCTTTAAATTCCTGGACGTACCAAAGAAATGGCCGCACCCCGGCAGGTGGCAACTGCCGTTCCTCGCGCGGCGGTGTCTTGCCCCCCGGCCAGCACTCTAGCAAAAGCCCCCGCGCCCGCGACCGTTTTCGGCGAAACGCAACCGATTTGTCGAAGAATTGTAAGAAGGGCGGACGGGCAGAGGTTCAGAGGGCCGGCGACGCTCGTATACGATATGGATTGTCGTTAACCCATTTCCTCAGTCGTCGTTGGACGCTCCCTCAGTTCCGGGTCTATAATCCGCCGTCAACTCACCCGAAACCGCTGGAGGTTCCCGCACCGCCGTGTCCACGTCCGCTTCCGCCTTCCGCCTCGCCTCGCGACTCGAAAAGGTCGGCTTCTCCGACATCGTCAAAATCCGCAACAAGATCATGGAGCTGCGGGCCGCGGGGCAGCAGGTCTTCCAGTTCGAGGGCGGTGAGCCTTTCCTCAACACCCCCGACCCCATCAAGGAGGCCATGACGCGCGCCCTCGCCGAGAACCGGACGCGCTACGCGCCCTCGTCCGGCATCCCCGAGCTGCGCGCGGCCATCGCCGCGAAGCTGCGCGAGCGCAACCGGCTGCCGGCGCGCGAGGAGGACGTGATCGTCCTGAACGGCGGCATGCAGGGCCTCTTCGCCTCGTTCCAGTCGGTCGTCGACCCCGGCGACGAGGTGCTCGTCTTCTCCCCCTACTGGACGCCGATCAGAGACCTCATCGCGCACTGCCGCGGCACGACCGTCCTCGTCCCCACCGCGGAGGCGCGCCGCGAGGGCTTCGCCGCGACGCTCGCGCGCTACTCCAGCGCGCGGACGCGCGCCGTCTACTACAACTCGCCGCAGAACCCCACGGGCGTCGTCTACACGCGCGCGGAGGCCGAGGAGGTGGCGCGCTTCGCCCGCGAGCGCGACCTCGTCGTCATCGCCGACGAGGCTTACGAAGACCTCGTCTACGAGGGCGAGCACGTCTCCGTCGCCTCGCTCGAAGGGATGTTGGAGCGCACCATCACCAGCTACACGCTCTCGAAATCCTACGCGATGACGGGCTGGAGAGTCGGCTACGCCGTGGCGCGCGAGCCGTGGATGACGGGCCTGCGGAAGTGCCTGCTCTACTCGACCAACGGCGTCTCGACCCCTTCGCAGTGGGCGGCGGTCGCGGCCTTCGAGCTGCCCGACGAGTTCTACGAACGCATCCGCGCCGCCTACCGCGAGCGGCGCGACCTGCTCGTCGCGGGCCTCTGCGAGCTGGGCTTCATGTGCGACCCGCCGGTCGGCGCGTTCTACGCCTTCCCCGACATCTCGCGCCTCGGCCTCGACAGCCGCGCGGCGGCCGACTTCCTGCTCGAACGCGCGCAGGTCGCCACCGTCCCCGGCTCCGTCTTCGGAGAGCACGGCGAGGGCCACTGCCGCTTCTCCTTCTCCACCGCCCCCGAAGTCATCCGCGGCGGCCTCGACTCGCTGAGAAGGAATCTCTAACTTCAGCGATGAGTGATGAGTGATGAGTGATGAGCGGGCCGGCGACAAAGGCGACTCCTCTTCGGCCCGCAGACCGTCACCCCGCCGTCAGCCCGCGACGCGCGGCGAGTTCGACTTCATTGAACGCCTCCGCCGCGCGGAGCTGAAACGACTCCAGTCACCCCGCAAGCACTCAGCACTCAGCACTCAGCACTCAGCACTTGTTTTGGGTATCGGCGACGACGCCGCCGTCGTCCGCCAGCGCGCCGGCTTCGACACGGTCGTCACGGCCGACCTCCTCGTCGAGGGCGTAGACTTCGACCTCGAACGCTTCCCCGCTTCCCCGCGCGACCTCGGCCACAAGGCGCTCGCCGTCTCCCTGTCCGACGTGGCGGCGATGGGCGCGCGCCCGCGCTTCTGTCTGCTCGCCGTCGGCGTCCCCGTGCGCCGCTGGCGGGGCCGCTTCCTGACGCAGTTCTACGAAGGCGTCCGCGCGCTGGCCGACCGCCACGGCGTGCAGGTTATCGGCGGCGACATCTCGCGCACGCCCGACCGC
>JALZHT010000809.1 GCA_030860645.1 Acidobacteriota bacterium | reverse complement strand
CCCCAACACGGCCGCCGCCGCCGCCCGCGAGGCCGTCCGCCTCGGCGTAACGCTCTTCAACGTCCACGCCTCCGGCGGGAGTGAGATGATGCGGCGCGCGGGCGAGGCGACGCGCGAGGAGGCCGCGCGGCTCGGCGTCGAGAGGCCGCGCCTCATCGCCGTCACCGTCCTGACGAGCATGGACGCCGCCTCGCTCGCAGAGGCCGGCTACGCGGGCCCGACTCTGGAAGAGCAGGTCGCCCGCCTTGCGCGTCTCACCTCGGACGCGGGGCTCGACGGCGTCGTCGCCTCGCCGCACGAAATCGCGTCGGTACGAGCCGCCGTCACGCGCGCGGACTTCCTCGTCGTCACGCCCGGCGTGAGGCCCGCGGGCGCGCCGCACGACGACCAGAAGCGCGTGATGACGCCGCGAGAGGCCGTCCGCGCCGGGGCCGACTACCTCGTCGTCGGCCGCGCCGTCCTCAACGCCCCCGACCCCGCCCGCGCCGCGCGGGAAATCGTCGAAGAGATGGAGGCTGCGGCGGAAGGCGGAAGGCAGTCAGGAGGGGTGAGCTTGTAGTGCCTCCTGCTTTCCGCCTTCCGCCTTCTATTTTTGAAGATGTCTGTTGAGTACCGTATCGAAGGCAGCGGCCCGGCGCTGGTGTACGTGTGCGGGCTTGAGGGGACGGGGAGTCTCTTCTACAAGCAGGCGGAAGACCTGGCGCGCGACCACACCGTCATCTCGTTCGCGCTGCGGGGCGCGGGGCGCTACGGGATGGCGGAGTTGGTCGAGGACTTGGCCTGGGTCGTCCGCGAGGCCGGATTCGAGCGCGCGACCTTCCTCGGCGAGTCGTTCGGCGGGCTTCTGACGTTGGCGGCGGCGCTGGCGCGCCCCGGGATGTTCGAGCGCATGATCCTCGTCAACACCTTCCCGTACTTCGCGCAGCGTGCGAAGATCACGCTCGGCCTCCTCGCCTTCTCGCTGCTGCCCTACGCGCTGGTGAAGGCGCACCGCACGCGCACGGCGCGCCACGTCCTCTTCAGCGACGACGTGGGCGAGGACGACCGGCGGCACTTCCGCGAGCGCACGCGCGTCGTCCCCCACGAGGGCTACATCTCTCGCCTGCGCATCATCCGCGACACGGATTTGCGCCCGCGGCTGAAGGACATCAAAATACCGGCGCTGGTCGTCGCCGGCACGCGCGACCGCCTGCTCGACAGCGTCGCGGCCGCGCGGCTGCTGGCCGCCTCGCTCCCCCGCGCGCGCCTCAAGCTGCTCGAAGGCACCGGCCACGTCGCGCTCCTCTCGGGCCGCGTCCGCGTGCGCGACTGGCTCCGCGAGTTCGAGGAATTTTAAGCGCCGTCTTTCGGAACGACGCACGGACGCCGGGCGTGAAAGCCCGCGGCGGAGTTCCGAGTTTCGGAATTTTTGATTTTTGATTGGCGATTTTTGATTTAGTTTTCGGTTTCCAGTAAAGACATGGCTTTTACTGAAAACTGATAACCGATACCTTTAAATCGCAAATCTAAAATCGCAAATCTAAAATCCGGGGGGTCTTTTGGAGGGGAGAGGGATCACGTTAAGAGTTTTCGCGGCGCTGGCCGTGCTCGCCTGCCTGTGCGCGGCGTCCTCCGCGCAGACGCGCGCGACGGACGTCTCGGCCAGCCCCTTCTCCGCCGCCCCCTACCGCGTCGGCGAGCAGCTCACCTACAACGTCGCCTTCTCGAACTTCCCGACCGCCGCCCACGTCGAGCTGCGCGTCGCCGGCCGCGGCCAGTTCTACGGGCGCGAGGGCGTCGAGCTGCGCGCCCACGTCGAGACCACCGGCGTCGTCTACGCCGCGCTCTACGCGCTTAACAACACCTACACGACCTTCGTCGAGCCGGCCACCGGCCTCCCCTACCGCGCGCGCCAGACCATCCAGGAAGGCCCGCGCGTCGAGGACGTGACGCGCGAGTTCAACGCGCCGGTCGGGACTTCGGCCATCCCCGCGACGCAGACGGCGGGCGGGTCTTTCGGCTCCTTCGACTTCGTCTCCGCGCTCTACCGCATCCGCGCGCTGCCGCTCGCGCAGGGCGCCGCCTACACGCTCGCCGTGCAGAACGGCGTGACCGTCTACAACGCCGAGGTGAAGGTGACGGGGCGCGAACTCATCAAGACCAACGTCGGCTCCTCGAACGCCGTCGTCGCGCAGGTGCGCGTGCGCGGCAACGAGGCGGCCGACGACTACCGCGTCCACGTCTACTTCACCGACGACGAGCGCCACGTCCCCGTGCTCATCACGGCGCGCCACCGCGTCGGCGAGATCCGCGCCGAGCTGGCGAGCGCCGAGATTCTGACCGAGACGCCGGCCGCGCCCGAGGGCGTCGTCGCGCCGCTCACGCCGACCCCTCGCCAGCCCGGCACGCCGCTCCCGCC
>JALZHT010000808.1 GCA_030860645.1 Acidobacteriota bacterium | reverse complement strand
ATGCCGCAGTGGGCGGCGCGGCCCGCGCACTCGACCGGCTACGTCAGCCGCGTGCCGCTGGCCGGCCACGAGTGGCACCACCCGGCCGGCGCGCGCCACGCCTTCCTCGAAATCGTGCTCGAAGGGGGCGCGCGCGTCTTCGGCCTCCACCTGAGCGCGCGCTTCTCGAAGTGGAGCGAGCGGCGGCGGGCGCACGAGATCGGCGCGCTGCTCGAAGGCATCCGCCGGCACCAGGAGGGCTTTCACGTGTTGGTCGGCGACTTCAACACGCTCGCGCCGGGCGAGGTGTTGGAGACGCGGCGGATGCCGGCGTGGATTCAGGCGTTGATCTGGCTGAGCGGGCGCGACATCCGGCGCGAGACCATCCAGCGCCTGCTCGGGGCCGGCTACGCGGACGGCTTCCGCCACCTCCACCCCGAAGACCGCGGCCACACCTTCCCCACCTGGGACCCGCACGTCCGCCTCGACTACGTCTTCCTCCCCGCGCGCTTCGCCGACCGCCTCAAAGCCTGCGACGTAATCACGCTCCCCGAAGCACGCGCGGCCTCCGACCACTTCCCGCTGCGCGCCGAGATCGAAGTCAACTAAAGGGATTTTAGATTTTAGATTTTTGATTGGCGATTGCAGACCACGCCGCCGCCTTCTTCAACCGCCAATCAAAAATCAAAAATCTAAAATCTAAAATCCCTTTGACCCGAAACTTTGTTCGCTTTTTGACACCCTCGGCGGCCGTGTGCCAATAATCGCGTCGCCCCCAGCTCAACTGCTTCCGTCGGAGTCGCACCAGATGAACACCCGTCCGCGTTTCGCGCCGCTCGTGCGCGCGCTCATCCTGCTCGTCTTTGTGGCCGCCTTCTGCGCGGCGCAGGAGTCACAGTCACAGCCGGCGCGCGCCTACCGCGTCAGCTACCGCCTCTCGATGCCGGAGCCGGAATCGCACCTCTTCCACGTCCTCGTCGAAGTACGCGGCGCGGAGGCGGACGGGCACGTCGACTTCCAGATGCCGCGCTGGTCGCCGGGCCGCTACGCCGTCTTCGACTTCGCCAAGAACGTGCAGGAGGTGCGCGCTTTGACGCTCTGCCCGCCACAGGTGAAGAAGTGCGAGGCCCGCGGCCTCCCCGTCGCGCGGCTCGACACGCAGACGTGGCGCGTCAGCGCGAAGGGGCTGGAAGGCGTCGGCGGGGTGGCGCTCTCCTACAAGGTCTTCGCCGACGACCTCTCGGGCACCTTCTCGCAGCTCGACCGCCGCCACGCCAACTACAACGGCCACTCCGTCTTCATGTACGTCGCGGGCCACAAGCAAGACCCCGTCGAACTGAAAATCACCCCGCCGCCGAGCTGGAAGATCGTCAACGGCCACACCGCGCGCGACGACCAGGACGAATTTCAATTCCCGAACTACGACCTCCTCGCCGACACGCCCACCGAGATCGCGCCCGACTGGACGGTGGACGAATTTAAGCTCGGCGGCAGGACGTACCGCGTCGTCGTCCACTCGTTCGGCGACGAGGGCGGGCGGCGCGGCGAGTTGGTCAGGCAGGTCGAGAGGGTCGTGCGCGCGCAGGTCGAGACGATGGGCGAGCCGGAGTTCGAGCGCTACGTCTTCCTCTTCCACTTCGACCCGGCGGCGCGGCGCGGCGACGGCATGGAACATCTGAACTCGACGCAGATCGTCGAGCCCGGCCCGCTCGCCCAGCGCGAAGTCTTCTTCGGCGCGGTCGCCACCGCCTCGCACGAGTTCTTCCACGTCTGGAACGTCAAGCGGCTCCGGCCCGACGGCCTCGGGCCGTGGGACTTCACCCGCCCGGTCGTGACGCGCGGCCTCTGGATCGCCGAGGGCTTCACCAACTACTACGGCAAGCTGCACGAGCACCGCGCGGGCCTGCTCGACGAGGGGGAGCTGTACGAGAGTTACGCCGCGACCATCACGCGCGTCGAGAACTCCGAGGGCAACCGCCTGATGAGCGCCGAGGAGTCGAGCCTCATCGCCTCCTTCCTCGACCGCGCCAGCCACGAACAGCGCACCAACCTGGAGCACACCGCCGTCAGCTACTACCCGAAGGGCGAGACGCTCGGCCTCGCCCTCGACCTCCTCATCCGCGGGCGCACGCGGGGGCGCTCGTCGCTCGACGAGGTGATGCGCCGCGCCTACCGCAAGTTCTACCTGGAAAGCCCGAACGACAGCTACTACCTGCGCGGCCGCGGCTACACCCTCGAAGAGTTCTTCGCGCTCGCGGGCGAGGTGACGGGCCTCGACCTCGGCTTCTTCCTCGACCAACACGTCCGGCAGACCGCGCCGCCGCCCTACGCGGAGGCGTTCGCCTCGGTGGGCTTGCGCTTCGTGCAGGCGCCGGAGAGCGGCTCGGCCGCGGCGGGCCTGACCTTCGACGCGCGCGACGCGCGCC
>JALZHT010000807.1 GCA_030860645.1 Acidobacteriota bacterium | reverse complement strand
GCAGTACTGGGTCGAGGAGTACTGCTACGAGGACTGCTCCGACCCCTACTCCTCCTTCTGCACGACGGTCTGCGAGCCGGGCTACTGGGCGACGGACTACCAGCCCTCGACCGACTACCGCGGCAACGTCACGCAGGTTAAGACCTACGCGAACGCGGCCGCCCTCACGGGGCCTCTTACCGAGGGCCGCACCTACGACATCAACGGCAACCAGGTGACGGGGTCGGCCTCCTGCTGCGAGCAGACCGCCGTCACCTACACGTCGGCGACCAAATACGCCTACCCGTCATCCCAGTGGCGCGGCTCGGCGACCGACGCCGCGGCGCGCGTGACCATCGGCGCGACCTACGATTTCTCCACCGGCCTGCTGCTGTCGGAGACGGACGAGAACGGGCGCACCTCGAACGTCAACTACTACGCCGCCAACCTGCGGCCGCACGAGGAGGTCGCGCCGACGGGCGCGCGCACGACCTATGTTTACGACGACAGCCTGCTCAAGGTCACGGAGACGACCACGGCGGCGCCCGCGCAGGGCGGGGCCGTCGCCGACAAGAGTGTGACGTACCTCAACGGGCGGGGGCAGACGCGGCGCGAGGAGGCACTCGCGGCGGCCGAGGCAACCACGTGGGACGCGAGCGTCCTCGACGTGGTCGAAACCAAGTACGACCAGACGGGCCACGTCTGGAAGCAGTCGCGCCCGTACCGCAAGGGGTCGGAGACGCCGCAGATGACCGAACACCTCTACGACGCGCTCGGCCGCGTCGTCGAAGTCATCGGCCCCGACGGCAGCCGGACGCGCGTCTTCTACAACGAGGCGACGCGGCCGGGCGGGGCTTCGAGCGCCCCAGGCGAGACGACCCGCGCCGTCGACCCGTGGGGGCGCGAGCGTTGGGGCCGCACCGACGCTCGGGGCAAACTCGTTGAAGTCGTCGAGCCTGACGCGAACGGCAGCGGCTCGGTGGCGAGCAACGGCGCGGTCACGACCTACGGCTACGACACGCTCGGCAACCTCACGCTGGTGACGCAGGGGGCGCAGCAGCGCCGCTTCCGCTACGACTCGCTGGGGAGGAAGACGCACCAGAAGCTGGCCGAGGCGCGCGCCACCCTGAACGACGCCGGCGCATACGTCGGCGCGACCGGCGCGTGGAGCGACTTCTTCACCTACGACACGCGCTCGAACCTCGTCACGCGCAGGGACGCGCGCGGCGTGCTCACCACGTTCAGTTACAACAGCGACCCGCTCAACCGCCTCCAGTCCGTCTCCTACGCCGTCGGCACGTCTTACGACACCAGCTCGCCGATGCGCGCCGCCGCCGGCATCACTTACGAGTACATGACGACCGGGGACTTGACGCGCGTGAAGAGGGTGAGGACGACCGGCATCAGCACCGAGGACTACCTCTATGACTCCGAGGGCCGCGCGTCCGAACACAAGCTCACGCTCGACAGCAGGCCCGCGTACTCGCTCGTCACCAACTACGCGTACGATTCGCTGGATCGGCTGACGACCGTCACCTACCCGCGGCAGTATCCCTCGACCACCCGCAAGGTCCTGACCCACAGTTACGACGTGGCGAGCCGCCTGAGCGGGCTGCAAATCGGCGGCGCGGACTACGCCTCGAACGTCGTCTACAACGCGGCCAGCCAGGTCACCTCCCTGGACGTCGGCGCCGGCGTCGGCAACTGGAAGCAGGAGCGGTACACGTACGACGCGGTGACGGGCCTGCTCACGAACCAGAAGGTCTTGCGCGCCGGAGACGTGAACCAGAAGCTGCTCGACCTCTCCTACGAGTACCACCGGCCCGGCACGACCTCGGGCCGGACGGGGCAGTTGACGAAGGTCACGAACCACCTCGACGCGGCCGAGAACCGCACCTACGAGTACGACGCCTTGGGCCGGCTGCGGCGCGCCACCGGCGGCGCGGACGGCCGCTGGACGCAGCGCTACGAGTACGACCGCTACGGCAACCGCCGCAACGTCTACTCGAAGCCGGTCGAGCAGTTCGTCCGCGACTTCTACCAGGGGGCGCTCGCGCGCCAACCCAACGCCACGGAGCTACAGAACTGGGTGAGCGCCCTGCGGCTGGCCTACCCGCAGGGCCAAGGGCCGCTTTTAACGAAAGCGAAAGACTTAGGCCGCGCCCTCTTCCAGTCGGCCGAATACGCGGCCCGCAACCGCACCGACCGCGACTTCGTCGCCGACCTCTACCGGGGCTACCTCCAGCGCGCCCCCGACCAGGCCGGCTGGGACTACTGGACGGGCGTGGTGGCGACCGCCGGCCGGGAGGCCGTGCGCCAAGCCTTCGAGGGGTCGGCCGAGTTTGATTACGGCGTCAACGGGCTGAGCCCGCTCGCGCCGGCCTCGGGCGTGCCGGTCGGGCGCGACGGGCTGGCCGGCCCCGTCT
>JALZHT010000150.1 GCA_030860645.1 Acidobacteriota bacterium | reverse complement strand
CGGCGGCCCCGCGCGCACCCGGCGCGCGAGAACCTGCGCCGCATCGGCGGGCACACGCGCTCCGCCGCGAGCGCCCCGGCGTGGTCTCTGCGCAGACCTCCGAGCAGCATGTCCGCGATCAGGTTCATGCTGAACCAGTTCTCCTCCCTCAAGTCGCACACGACGGCCACGCGCGGCGCGAGCGCCGCCTCGCGCGCCGGGTCAAGAGTGCGACCCGGCGCGTCAGAGAGCGCACGAGCTTCGAGACTGATTCGATATTCCATCAGGGCACATTGCTAGGTGATGAGTAACGGGCATCCGTCTTTCACTCAGCACGCGTCGTTCACCACTTCCGCAGGACGAACCAGACTTGGCTGGCGAGGTGCGGCGGGAGCCACGCGACGGGCGAGCCGAGCGTCCGCTCCAGGCGGAAGCGCGCGGCCAGAGTCTCGCGCAGGCGCACCCAGTTGAAACCCTTGTGGTCGTGGAAGGGCGCGCCGTCGCCCGCGCGGTGAACGGGCCGTGCCATGTGCTGCCGCCGCCCGGCGAAGACGCCGCGGAGGAGTTCGCCGAAGGTGTAGGGGGAAGTGCCGGGGTAGTCGCCGATCCCGCGCCACCCGGCGACGCGGCGCGCGGCCTGCTTGACGACGAGCGGCAGCCCCGTCTCGACGGGGACGCTGATCAGAATCCGCCCGCCCGGCGCGGCCAGCCGCCCGAGACGCTCGACGAGCGCCCCTTCGTCAACGACGTGCTCTAACACCTCCATGCACACGACGAGGTCGAAGCCGCCCGCGTGTTCGGCCGCGTCCAACTCGTCCGTTCGCACGAAGCTGATGCCCCGCGCGCCGAGCCGCCGCCGACAGTCTTCAACAATCCCGTCGCACACTTCCGCGCCGACCGCCCCGGCCATCTCCCCGCCGTCCGACAGCATCGCCAGGAACGTCCCGTCGCCGCACCCGTAGTCGAGCACGCGCCCGCCCCGCGCGTAGCGCCGCGCCAGCCTCAGCCCCGTCTCGAAGCGGCTCCGGTGACTCCACGCGATGAGCCGATCCTTTGAGAGAAGCTGCTTCTTCTCGTAGTGGCCGGGCGCGTGCCGTGCGGCTTCACTCATGACGGCAGCGCCAGGTACTGTCTTATCCATACGGCGAATTCTTCCGCGTCGCGCGGGACTTCGCCCGTCGCGATGTTCGTCGGCGTGTAGTTCAACTCCCTCAGCAGCGACCAGACCTCTCGCCCCGGCTCGCCGTGAATCTCCAAAAGCAGCCCCGGACGCCGCTCCGCGAGCAGGCGGCGCGCGCCCGCCACCGCCCTCCCCTCCGCGCCCTCCACGTCGAGCTTGATGAAGTCGGGCGGCGGGTGGCCTTCGGCGTAGACGAAGTTGTCGAGCGAGTTCGCTTCGATTTCGATAAAGTCGTCGGGCGAGTCGCTCTCGCGCAGCGCCGCTTCGCCGAAGACGCCCTCGACATGGTCGCTCACGAGCGACGCGCCCTCGGAGCCGCGCCGGAAGCGGAGGGTCTCGCGCCCGTCCCAGACGCCCGCGGGCACGACCGCGAGGTTGTCGAAGCAGTTCAACTCGCGCGCCGCGCGCAGCGATTCGAGGCTCGCCGGCGAAGGCTCGAAGGCGTAGACGCGGCCCCCGCCGCCGACGAGCCGCGCGAGCATCACGGAGAAGTAGCCGACGTTCGCGCCGCAGTCGTAGACGGTCATCCCCGCGCGGACGTGCGCGCGCAGCGCCGCTTGCATGTGCGGCTCGTGCGTCCCCAGCCAGTAGGACTTCGGCGTCTCGGGGAGCGCGCGCAGCCTCAGCCCGCGCCCCAGCCCGGTCGCGATTTCGCGGACGCGCGGCGCGTCGTCGTTGCGCAGCAAAAGCGCCTTGCCGACGCGGCGAAAGGCCGGGGAGTACGCGAGCCTGCCCAGCCCGACGCTCTGCAAAGCCCCGACCGCGCCCGCCGCCAGGCGTTCGAGGCGCGTCGGCCGCCCTTCACCCACCGACATGCACGCGCCTCCCGTCCGCCCGGACTCTCTTGTCTGAGACCTCTTCGAGCACCTCGCGCAGCTCGTCGAAAGCCTTCTGTTTGTTCCAGTGGCGGCGGACGTATGCGCGTCCGCGCGCGGCCTCGGCGCGCGCCTCCTCGCGGTGGTTGGCGACCCAGAGGAACTGCTCGGCCATGGCCTCGGCGGCGCGGCGCGGCGTCAGTCGCGCGTAGCCCTTGAGTTGGACGGCCATGCCGCCGATGTCTGTGGCGACGACCGGCGTCGCGCAGGCGAGTGCTTCGAGCGTCGAGTAGGCCGCGCCCTCGGCGAGCGAGGCGAGCGCCACCACGTCGGCGGCGCGGAAGTAGTCGGCCACGTCAACCATCGGGTGCGCGGCCGGGCGGCCCGTCACCCACTCGTCGGAGTCGGCGAGGTTCAGCCCCTTCGCCAGCCTGATGAAGTCTTCGTACCCGCCGCCGAGGTTGATGAGCACGGCGTCGAGGCCGCGCCCGCGCGCGATTGCCGTCGCGCGCAAGACCGTCTCCGGGTCTTTCTCGTGGCTGATGCGGCTCGACAGGAAGATGACGAACTTATCGAGAGGGAGGCCGTGCCGCCGCCGCAGTTCCCTCACCTCTTCGTCGCCGGCCGGGCGGAAGAAGTCCGTGTCGACGCCGTAGTAAAGTCCGACTTCGCTCCGCGGGCAGTAGCGCGCCGCGACTTCTCTCAGGTACGGCCCCATCGCCAGGCACCGCGCCGCCAGCCGACCGTTGACGCTCATCAGCGCCCGGATGACGGCTTCGCCCAAGAGCGCCTCCGCCCGGCCGATCTGCCCGCGCTCGCGGCGGCAGCGGAAGTACTCGACCGGCGCGATCCCCATGTAGGTGACGACGGGCACGCGCCTGAGCGCCCCGACGAGGTTCGCGTTCAGGGAGCCGCGCAGCACCTCCTGCGAGAGGATCACGTCGAACTCGGCGGCGCGCCGCCAGAGGTAGCCGAGCGAGCGAGCCTGGAAGCCCAGCCGCCCGCCCGGAATCTCGTCCACCTCCAGCCGCGCCCCGCTCGCCTCGACGCGCTCCTTCAGCCCCCCGCGCGCGTAAGGCCCGGCGGCCACGGCCAGCGTCAGGTCGCACACCTCGCTCAAGCCCACCACGAAACGGATGTCCGTGAACCCCTCGACGAAAAACAGAACCCGAAGCTGACGACCCATGTCTCTCCCGTCTTTCTCCGTCCGCCGGCGGTAGACGCCCTCACGCCCACCCTGGCGAACTAATACCCGCGCCCGGCCGACCTGCTTTACTGTGCCTGCGCTGACCCACGAAGGATTACACTCAACGTTTCAGCCGGTAAAAGATGTAAGGATCGAGCGGGGCCTGCGGGAGAGTTGAGAATGATATTCCGAACAACTCCAGCGCACGGGCCGAGAACACTTTCCCGGCTGCTTGATATTCGTCGGGATCGGGAGGCCCGAAGTTCTGAAGCGTCATTTCAGAGACGACGATTACGTCCGGCGACAGCGGGGTGTCGCGGTTGGCTTCCGGGAGCAACGCCAAAGTTGACGGCGACGTGGCGGCTCGATAACGCGCCCAGTAGTTGGCTGCCCTGTATACTTCGTAATTAATGGTTCCTCCCCCGCGGTAAAGCATTGGGAAGAAATGGCTGTCAACGGCCACGACATCCTGCGGCCCCGGCTTGATTTCCGCCGCGCGCCTGTACTCCCCATCCATCCTCGTGCCGAGGTAAAGCAGGTTCTTTTTCTCAAAATATACGTGGGCGATAGCGAAGCCTGACAGAATGAGCACTCCCGCGACGCGCACGATTCTCTGGCTCGAAGAAGCCAGCGCGCCGTGGAACGCGGGGCGCGCGATGAAACTGAAATGCCCCCCTGACAGAAACGGCGTCTTGTTGATGAGGAGCGCGGTTGCCATCCCGCTGATGTACGAAAGCGCGATCAGGTGGAGGCGACTCCCGGCGGCTGAGCGGCGGCACAATATGAACGCCGCCGGCATGAAAGTGAGGAGCACAAAAGGTATCCACATGAACGCGAAGGCGTATCGCGTCTGGAAAAAAGCCGCGTCCAGGTCGTTCAACTCCCTCCCGCGGTTTTGCAGGTTCACGATGAACTGCTCAGGCCCGAATGACCAAGCGCCCTGCCACGACAGAACGGCGCTCCAAATGCCTAAGAAGGTGAGAATCGCGACGCCGGAAAGAACAGCGAACCCTTTAACTCGATGCCGCGGGGAGGCGTCACCGCCGGCTAAAAAAAAGGCCCCGACCGCCGCCGCCGACCCGATGCCGAAAGCGGGAGAGACAAGCACGGCGATTCCGAGCAGAGCGCCGCCGCCGCAGAGGCGGAGCGCGTCGAACCTGTCGGGAATCGTTAACCACGCCAGGACGCCCACGAGCAGAGATGTCACGTCCGGCCGCCCGTGGTTGAACATCGGGAAGATGGATACTAAGGCCAGCGCGGCGGCCACTCTCGTACAAACAAGCTTCCTGCGCAGAAGGAGCCACATAAGAAACAGGTACAGCGCGTGCGTCACGAGCGTGTAGGCGAGGAGGGGGCGAATTCCGAAGCCGAACAACTTAATCCAACCGCCGAGGAGCAAAGCGTAGCCCGGCGGGTAAAAGTAGATTCCTCTGACATAAGTCAGATCGAGGTGCTGGGACCCCGGCCCGGCGAGCCTCCCGCTCTCCGCCAACAGAGCCGCCGGCTCGGTATAAAAATTCAGGTCTCCGTGGGCTAGCGGCTGGCACAGCCACCAGAACAGCGAATGCACCAGAACAATAACCGCCCCGACGACGCAAGTTTCGGTGAAAGATGTGGCCTTACTTTCCACTGCGAACCTTCGACAGGGCCTTCGCCCGTGCCTCACCGCTCGGGGCCGTGGCCGCCTCGCCGCTACCCGCGCCGCAGCACGGCCAGCAGCGAAACTCCCGCCGGCGGGTTGAACCAGTCCCAGCAGGCGGGCGCGACGAAGCTGTGGTAGAGCGCCTCGTTGAGGACTCTGTGCGGAACCTTGTCCTCCGCGCGCGGCTCGCCGTCCGCCGTCCGGAAGATTTTTTGCCACTGGCGGACGAGCGCGACGGGAAGCAGTGCCGCGGAATTAATGTAAGCGCAGCGCAACAACTCGACGCCGGGCTGGCGGACGGCGCGCAACAGGTCGTCACGTTGATACCGGCGGCGATGATGGAGCGCCACGTCCCACTCGCTCCACAGCCACGGCAACGCCGGCACCGTGATGACCAAAAGTCCGCCGGGCTTCGTCAGCCGGATCATCTCGCGTAATGCACTTTCTTCGTCGTCCAGGTGCTCAAGCACGTCCATCATGGTGACGACGGTCGCGCAGGCGTCCGGCAGGTCTACGTCGTGGAGTCCGGTTTTCAGGACGGCACCTCCCGCCGCCTGCAAGCGCGGGGCCGCGAGGGCGATGCTCTCTTCGTGATCGTCAAGCCCGAGGGTGCGGCAGACCTGGCTCATCTCGACGAGCCAGGCCCCGGTTCCCATCCCCGCGTCGATAATCAGGTCGTCCGAATGAAGGGATACGTACCTGTCAATCCAATACCGTACTATTGCCCTCTTGCCCCGATAGAACCAGTGCAGGCGGTCTATTTTCTCCAGCTTCGTGTATTCCGCCGTGTCCATATTTCGGTTCTCGCCGGTGAATCCGATTCACCAGAAAAAGCGGCCGGCGCTTTACCTCGTCGTAAATGCGCCCGATGTATTCGCCGAGCAAGCCCACGCAAAACAACTGCACCCCGCCGAGGAACAGGATGGAGATTATCGTACTCGTGTACCCCGTCACGACGGGCAGGCCGAACAACCCGACGCCGTAGAGCCGACAGAGGAGGAGGACGACGCCGTATACCAGAGCAAACCCGGCCGTCAGAATGCCGAGGGTCAAGCTCAGGCGGAGGGGCTTATAGCTGAAGCTGAAGACGGCGTCGAGGGCATACTTCAGGAGCCGCCAGAAATTCTGCTTGGGCTTGCCTGCCGCCCGCGCCGGGCGCTCGTAATAGACCACGGCCGTCCGGAACCCCGTCCACGCGCGAAGCCCCGGAAGGTAGCGGTTCGTTTCGGATAAATTGTTGATGGCTTGTACGGCCCGGCGGTCGAGCAGTCCGAAAATCCCTGAATTGAGCGGGATCGGGAAATCGGATAAGTAACCCAGCACTCTGTAGAAGACGGGGAAAAGGATTTTCCGAACGCCGAACTCCACCCGCCGCCGCCGCTCGGCGACGACCACCTGCGCGCCGTCCCTCCAGGCGCTCACCATCTGATGAATCACGGCGGGCGGGTCCTGAAAGTCGCCGTCCATCAGGACGACAGCCGCACCCTTCGCCACCGAGAGGCCGGCAGCCAGAGCAGCCTGGTGTCCCCAGTTGCGTGTCAACTCGACCACGGTGACACGCGGGTCGTCCTCTTGGAGCGCGGTGAGCAATTCGAGCGAGAGGTCTTCGCTCCCGTCGTTCACATACACGACCTCCCACGGCTCGCCGACCGCGTTCATTACTCGTGTGACTTCCCGGTGGAGAGCCTCGACCAGACTCTCTTCATTATAGATGGGGACGACCAACGAAATCACAAATCACCACCTTTCGTGCAGACAATCCTCAACGGTCATCATGAAACGTTGCTTTTTTCAGAGTGGGCAAATGTCAGGGGCATCTCTCATGGCCTTCCCGCGACCGCCGGCGGGTGCGGCGCGAGCCACCGTTGCGGCCGGCGCGGATTCTTAAAAGCGGGCAGCCGTGCTCAGCGGCGCTTCTGCGCGCACAGGCGCTCGTACACTTCGCCGACGGGCGTGGCGACTCTGTCCCAGTTGTATTTTTCGAGCGCCTCGCGCTGCGCCGCACGTCCGACCCGGGCGCGCAGGCACGTGTCGCCCATCAACCGCTCGACCGCGGCAACTATCTGCGCGGGCGCGCGCGTCGGGACGAGCAGCCCCGTCTCGCCGTCGCGGACGACATCCTTCATGCCGCAGGTCGCGGTCGTGATGACGGGTAGCCCCGACGCCATCGCCTCCATCAAGGTCAGCGGCGTCCCTTCGAACAGGCTCGGCAGGACGAACGCGTCGGCCCCGGCGAACACCCGCGCCGCCGCGCCGTCGTCCGCGGCGTGGAGCACGCG
>JALZHT010000806.1 GCA_030860645.1 Acidobacteriota bacterium | reverse complement strand
GTGCAGCCGCGGCCCGTGCCGCCGCTGCCCTCGCTCACGCGCGTCGGCGTCGTGAGCGGCGACACGCTCACGCTCACGCTCAACGAGGCCATCCGCCGCGCGCTCGAAAACAACAACGACATCGAGGTGGCCCGCGCCGACGTGCGCCTCGCCGAGACCACGCTGACGGCGCTGCGCGGCGTCTTCGACCCGGTCATCACCTACTCGCCCGAGTACAACAAGTCGATCAGCCCCGTCACCAACATCTTCGGCGGCGCGAACACCTCGGGCACGGTCGCGACCACCGACATCAACAACGACTTCTCCGTCAACAAGCAGTTCGGCAAAGGCGGCGGCAACTACACGTACTTCTTCAACAACACGCGGCGCAACACCTCGGCCAGCAACCTGACGCTCAACCCGTTCCACTCGGCGGCCCAGGGCATCCAGGTCACGCAGCCGCTCTGGCGCAACCGCTCGATTGACAACAACCGCCGCCAGATTCGCATCCAGCAGAAGCGGCTCGAACAGTCGGACGCCGACTTCCGCCGCCGCACCATAGACATCATCTCGCAGGTGCAGCGCGCCTACTGGGATTTGGCCTTCGCGCTCCGCGACGAGCAGAACCAGATCGCCAACCTCAACCTCGCGCGCGAGAACTTCCGCCAGACCGAGGCGCGCGTCGCCGCCGGGGCCGTCGCCCCGCTGGAGCGCGCCGAGGTGCAGACCGAGCTGTCGAACCGTGAGGCCGCGCTCCTGCTGGCGACGCAGAGCGTCACCGTCGCCGAGAACACGCTGAAGAACCTCCTCATCAAAGACCCGCTCTCGGCCGACTGGACGAAGGTGCTCGTCCCGACCGACCAGCCGAGCATAGACGCCGCCAGCGCGCCCGTCAGCCTCGAAGACGCGCTCAAGGAGGCGCGCGCGAACCGGCAGGAGCTGCGCCGCCTCAAGCTCCAGAACGAGATCAACGACATAGACCTCTCCTACTTCAAGAACCAGACCAAGCCGCGCATTGACCTCGTCGGCACCTTCCAGACCAACGGCACGGCGGGCCAGCCCGGCCTGACCACCGACGCCGCCGGCAACGAGATACAGATTCCCCCCTGCACCGGCAGCGAGGGGCCGAACGACCGCTGCATCCCCGGGAACTTCATCGGCGGCTACGGGCAGACGTTGAAGAACCTCTTCAGCTTCGAGACGCGCCAGATCATCGTCGGCGTGACGATCCAGATTCCCCTGCGCAACCGCACGGCCGAGGCCAACCTCGCCTTCGCCGAGATTCAGCGCGAGCAGCTCGCGGCCTCGACGCGCAGCCAGGAGCAGGGCATCGAGGTCGAGGTGCGCAACGCCGTGCAGGCCGTCGAGACGGCCCGCCGCCGCGTGCTCTCGGCCCGGCAGGCGCGCGAGAGCGCCGAGGAGCAACTGGCCGGCGAGCGCCGCCTCTACCAGGTCGGCCGCTCGACCACCTTCCTCCTCTTCCAGCGCGAGAACCAGCTCGTCAACGCGCGCAACCAGGAGTTGCGCGCCGAGACCGACTACAACATCGCCCTCGCCGACTTGCAGCGCGTCACCTCGACGACGCTGCGCGCCAACAACGTCATCGTCGACACGCCGACGAGGGCCGCACGATTTAAAGACTAGGACTGTTGATTTCAGATTTGTGGCCCTATCCGGAATTGCGTGTAGGGCACGGCAGGATTCAACGCAGAGGGCACAGAGGACTCACAGAGTTCACGGAGAAGAGGTTGGATTTCTCTGTGGACTCTGTGAGTCCTCTGTGCCCTCTGCGTTGAAATGAAGTTACGTTACATTCAACCGCCGCCGTGCGGCGAATCCGCGATTCACAATCGGCAATCGTCTTGACTCGCCTTCGCCCGACTCCGTATCCTCACTCCGGGCCCCGCGCCTCCCGTTCGGCTTTGAAGATCACCGCCACCATCATCACCTTCAACGAGGCGGAGAACATCCGCGAGGCGTGCGCGTCCGTGGCGTGGGCCGACGAGATTCTCGTCGTTGACTCGCACTCGGCCGACGCCACGCGCGAGATCGCGCGCCGCTCCGGCGCCCGCGTCGTCGCGCGCGACTGGCCCGGCTTCGCCAGGCAGAAACAGTTCGCCGCCGACTCGGCCTCCCACGACTGGGTCTTCAGCCTCGACGCCGACGAGCGCGTCTCCCCGGAGTTGCGCGCCGCGGTCGAGGCGCTGCGCGCCGCGCCCGCCGAACGCCTCGCCGACGGCTACCGCATCCCGCGCCGCTCCTTCTACATGGGCCGCTGGATTCGCGGGGGCGGCTGGTATCCCGACTACCAACTCCGCCTCTACCGGCGCCGGCGCGGGCGCTGGGCCGGGGCCTACGTCCACGAGTCGGTCGCGATGGACGAGGGCGCGCGCGTCGAGACCTTGCGCGGCGACCTGCTCCACTACAGCGTCC
>JALZHT010000149.1 GCA_030860645.1 Acidobacteriota bacterium | reverse complement strand
GGCCTGCGAGGCGCTCGTCGCCGAGGCCAACGAGCGCGGCGGCGAGGACAACATCACCGTCGTCCTCGCGCGCCTGACCGGCCCCGACCTCCCCTCGCCCAACTCCGGCCGCATCAGCGTCGAGCTGCCCGCCCCGGACGGCGACGGCGACGACACCATCGGCCGCGAAGAAGACACCACCGAGCGGCTCAACTGAGGCGGCCCGCCGCGGCGGGCGCGGCCTCGCGTGACCGACGACTTAACGACCCACAACCCGGAGGTGCGCAAGGTGAAGAGAGCCTTGTTCGTGCTGTTGGCCGTCGCGGCCTTCCCCGTCGCGGCCCGCGCGCAGGCGAGCGGCAACGTCGGCTACTCGCAGGCGGGCGGGCAGGCCCGCGCCGAGGCCGCCGAGCGGGCTAAGCGCTCGGTCTCGAAGGACGACGCGCCGCCGACGCCGACCAGCATGTTCGTGGACGCCAGCGTCCTGATGAACGTCCGCGCCGACGAGCACGTCGCCGTCTTCGCCCTCCAGCACGAGTGCGCCACCGTCCCCGAGTGCAACCAGAAGATGGACGCCACGGTCGCCTCCTTCACCAGGGCGCTCGGCGGCCTCGGCGTCCGGCCCGCCGACACCTTCGTCGACTTCGCGGCCCAGAACAAGATTTACGCCTTCCGGCTCGCGGGCGACGTGGCGAAGGAGGAGCTGGTCGGCTTCGAGCTGAAGAAGAACGTCTCCGTCCGCTACGGCGACCGCGACCTCCTCGACCGACTCATCATCGCCGCCTCGCGCTCGAACATCTTCGACTTGGTCAAGGTGGACTACGTGGTGCGCGACACGGCGGCCGTGCAGGAGCGCCTGATGGAGGAGGCCGCCCGCGTCGTCGAGCGCAAGGCGGCGCGCTACATGAAACTTTTCAACGTCCGCCTCCTCGCGCCGGCGCAGGTCTACGCCGAGCGCCCCAGCGTCTACTACCCGGCCGAGATGTACGACTCCTACACGGCCTTCGAGTCCGAGGGCATCTCCCAATCCTTCGACAACGACAAGTACACCGTCCAGCGCGCCCGCAAGAGCCGCACCTTCTTCTTCAACGCCCTCACCGCCGACGGCTTCGACACCGTCGTCAACCCCGTCGTCATCGAACCCGTCGTCCAGTTCACCCTCTACCTCAAAGTCAAGTACGAGGTTGAACAACCGAAGAGGTAGCGACGCATGACCCCGCCGCACCTAAAGCTATCCGACAGTCTCGCAGGGTACATTGAGAACAAGCCTGAGCCATAACAAGTCATTCGAGCCGACCGCGAGTTAGCGCGTCCTTCATCAGGACTTGCATGGGTTTCGAGGTTGCGGCGTGGCGGCTTAATTCACGCGTTAGCTTCTCACGCCTGTCGCCTAAGACTTCTCTTCCCCTTCTGTTAACTCGCGCGCCCTCCAATCCGGCACTGCGCCGACGCGGCGGACGTAGATCGAGGCCCCGCGGAGGCGCTCGACGACGACGCGGTCGCCGGCTTCTAAGGGTTCCTCGCCCTCGGCCGGGTAGGCCGTCCAGACGGAGCCGAAGACCTTGACCGCGCCCTCCTGCATGGCCCCGCTCGAAGAGGTGACGACGGTGCCGACCTGGCCGGGGAGGGCGTCGGCGCCGGAGCGCAGCCCGCCGCCGGCCTCGCCTGGCCGCGAGAAGTAGTTGACGAAGATGGTGCGCGAGAGGGCGGTGAGGAGCGAGGAGAGGAGGATGAAGATGAGGAACTGCGCGGCGAGGCCGAGGCCGAGGAAGCTGGCGAGCGCCGCCGCCAGCGCGCCGACGCCGAACCACAGCAGCACGAAGCCGGGCGTGAAGATTTCGGCGATGACGAGGACGATGCCGAGGATCGTCCAGAGAATCCACGCGAAGTCATCCATCGGATTTTCGCTCCACCCGCAATAAGTTTCGGGTTGCGGGTTCCGAGTTTCGAGTTAAGAACAGTCTTGTCTGTAACTCGAAACCCGCAACCCGAAACTCGAAACTGTTTACTTAGCCCTTGAGCATGTTCTTGAGCACGAACCAGACGTTGGCGGGCCGCTCGGCCAGGCGGCGCATGAAGTACGGATACCAGTGGCGGCCGTAAGGGACGTAGACGCGCACGGGCCAGCCGTCGCGCGCGAGTTTCTCCTGCAAATCCCGTCGGACGCCGTAGAGCATCTGGAACTCGAAGGCGTCTTTCGCCAGCCCCCGCTGGCGGGCGAAGTTGACGGTCGCGTCGATCATCCGCTCGTCGTGCGTGGCGATGCCGTGGTAGACGCCGCTCTCCAGTAGCAGCTTCATGCAGCGCACGTAGTTCTCGTCCGTGTCCCGCTTGTCGGGGAAGGCCACCTCGGGCGGCTCGTTGTACGCGCCCTTGCAGAGGCGGATGCGCGCCGGGATTTTGAGCAACTCGCGCACGTCCGACTCGGTGCGGCGCAGGTAGGACTGGACGACGATGCCGACGGTGTTGAGGTCGAACTCCTCGCGCAGGCGGCGGAAGATGTCGAGCGTGACCTGCGTGACGGCGGAGTCCTCCATGTCGACGCGGACGAAGTTGCCGCGCCGCGCCGCCTCCTCGACCACCGTCCGGGCGTTGCGGTAGGCCAAATCCTTGTCGAAGCCGAGGCCGAACTGCGTGAGCTTGATCGAGACGTTCGAGCGGATGCCGGTGTCGTCTATGCGGGAGAGGATTTTCAGGTACTCGCGCACCTCGGCCTCGGCCTCGGCGGCGCTCGTCACCGACTCGTTGAGGTGGTCGAACGAGGCCGTGCAGCCGAGGCGGTTGAGGGCGCGGATGGCCTCGACCGTCTCCTCGATGGTCTCGCCCGCGACGAAGCGGGTCGTCATCTTCTTGAACGGCCTGAAGCGCGACGCGAAGTCCTTGAGGCCCTCGTGCCGGGAAAGGAACAGAAGCGCGTTTCTCGTCACCATGATGCCGCCATTTAAGCCGCCCGCGCGCCCGCCGGTCAAATTCCTGATGCGCCCGCCCGCCCGCCGCTGTGGTATGCTTACCGCCGGTTGCCCAGCCTCGCCCGAGTCGCCGCCCGTCCCGAAGCCGTGAACCGAAAACCGATGCGGTGGAAGATGCTCCTGCTATCCGCCCTGGTCGCCGCCGTCTCCGGGGCCGGGCTGACGTTGCTCGTCGTGGTCGCCGGCGAGTACCTCCGGATGTCTTCGGCCGCCTACGTCGCGAGGGTGCTCGCCGTGCTGCTCGTCGCGGCCGCCGTCACCTCCGGCGTCTTCGCCTACCGCCACACGGCGCGCCGGCGCGCCCTCCACGGCCTGCTCGCCTCGACCCTCACCGCCGTCGCCTTCGTCGGCTTCGTCTACGCCTACCACCGCATCTTCGAGAGCCGGGCGCGTCGCCCCGGGGTCTACCAGCGTCTGCTCGGCGACTGAGCTTCGGCCCGCGCGTCACTGCGGGGCGGGGCCGAGGCCGATCTCCGCCTGCACGGGCTTGAGCGAGGCGATGACGAAGCGGATGTGCTCGTCGAGGTCGACGCCCAGTTCGGCCACCCCCTGCCGGATGTCTTCGCGGTTGACCGAGCGCGCGAACGCCTTGTCTTTCAACTTCTTCTTGACGGAGGAGACTTCGAGGTGGTCGAGGCTCCGGTCGGGGCGCACGAGGGCGCAGGCGACGAGGAAGCCGCACAGCTCGTCGGTGGCGAAGAGGGCGCGGGCGAGGGGCGTGTCGCGCGGGACGCCCGTGTAGGTGGCGTGGCCCATGATGGCGCGGATGACGTGGTCGGGGTAGCCGCGCCCGCAGAGGATGTTCGCGCCCTTATAGGGGTGCTCGTCCGCCGAGGGGAACATCTCGTAGTCGAAGTCGTGGAGCATCCCCGTGATGCCCCACTCGTCCACGTCCGCGTCGGGGCCGCCGTAGCGCGGCGCGGCGGCGCGCATCGCGGCCTCGACGGCCCGCGCGTGCTGGCGCAGGCTTTTCCCCTTCGTGTACTCGCACAGCAACTCCCAGGCTTCCTCGCGCGTGGGCATGATGACGCCGTCTCCTCACTCCGTCCGAATTTCTCGATGCCGTTAGTTTCTCACGACCCCAACTCCCATTCAAAATCAAAAAGTAGACAGCAGTCAGTAGCCGGTAGAAAAGACGGGCGGGAGCCTGGCCGTCAGAATCAGCGCCCGCTTCCGCGCCTACTGTCTGCCGTCTACTATCCCCCTGCTTGCCGCGTTTTTCCCCATCCTTTAGAATGACCCGTGCGTCCGTCCGCGCCGCCCCTTTCGCGATGAAACCCTTTCTCTACGCAGCCCTGGCGGGTTACGTGATCGCCGCCATCCACGCCGTCCTGGCGTTCGTCAACAAGCGCCGCGCCGCCGAGCGGATCACCTTCTACTCGCTCGCGTGCGGGTTCGCGGCGCACACCGGCGCGATCATCTTCGACTGGGCGGCCGAGGGCCGCTACCCGCTCTTCCACGTCCCCGAGACGCTCTCGTTCCTGGCGTGGACGCTGGTGGTCGCCTACGGCCTCGTGAACTACCGCCACCCGATGCAGGCGCTCGCGGCGTTTCTGCTGCCGGCCGTCTCGCTGCTGGTCTTCGCCTCGCAGATCGTGCGCGGCGACGAGAACCTCCGGGCCGCCCGCGTGACCGACGGCGGCGCGGCCTGGCTCTTCCCCGTCCACACGACGCTGCTCCTGTTCGCCTACGCCGCCTTCTTCATCGCCTTCGCCGCCAGCGTCATGTACCTGTGGCAGGAGCGCGAGCTGCGGCTCAAGAAGTTCAGCGCCGTCTTCCACCGCCTGCCGAGTTTGACGACGGTCGACGACATCGGCTCGACCTCGGCCAGCGTCGGCTTCACGCTCCTGACGCTCGGCATCATCACCGGCGTCATCTGGTCGCAGGCGCGCAACGGCCGCATGTTTCACAACGACCCCATCGAGTTCTTCGCGCTCCTGACGTGGGTGCTGTATTTGACCCTGCTCCACTTCCGCGTCCAGTGGCGGGGCCGCCGCGCCGCCTGGCTCGGCGTCGCCGGCTTCGCCCTCGTCGTCTGCACCTTCGTCGGCGCGCTCGTCATGGGCGGGTATCACACGTAAGCGGGAAGACCGCGGGCCGACGCTTCACCGCGCTCGAATCCGAGGGAAGGCACCGGGACGTAAATCGTGATGCGAGAGTTTAAGATGGCACACCGCGCCTACGGGCTACGGGCCACGGGCTGCTGACTACTTCTTTCCCCATGTCCATCGTTCTCGTCGGACTCAATCACAAGACCGCGCCGGTGGAGGTGCGCGAGCGGCTGGCCTTCTCGGACGAGGCGCTGGCCGGGCACCTGCGCGCGCTCGTTGACGGCGAGGTCGTCCGCGAGGGGTTGATCGTCTCGACGTGCAACCGCGTGGAAATCCTCGCCGCCGCCGCGGCCTCGCGCGGGGCCGACGCCGCCTCGCGCCTCGGCGACTTCCTCGGCGCGGCCCGCTCCGTCCCCGTCGAGCTGTTCAGCGGCCACCTCTACACGCACGCCGACGAGGCCGCCGTGCGCCACGTCTTCCGCGTCGCCTCGTCGCTCGACTCGATGGTCGTCGGCGAGCCGCAGGTGCTCGGCCAGGTGCGCCGCGCCTACTCGCTCGCCGTCGAAGCCGGCACGGCCGGCCGCGTCCTCCACCGCCTCGTCCACCACGCGCTGCGCGTCGCCAAGCGTGTGCGCACCGAGACGGGCATCGCCGCCTCGGCCGTCTCCATCAGCTACACGGCGGTCGAGCTGGGCAAGAAGATTTTCGGCTCGCTCAAGGGGGCGACCGTCCTGCTCGTCGGCGCGGGCGAGATGGCCGAGCTGGCCGCGCAGCACCTCGCGCAGGCCGGCGCGTCGCGCCTGCTCGTCGCCAACCGCACCTACGAGACGGCGCAGCGGCTCGCCGTCCGGTTCGGCGGCGAGGCCGTCGAGTTCGAGGCGCTCGCCGAGCATCTGCGCGAAACGGACGTCTGCATCTGCTCGACCGCCGCGCCCGACTTCGTCATCACGCCCGAGATGGCCGGCGCGGCCCGCGAGGCTCGCCGGAACCGCCCCGCCTTCTTCATAGACATCAGCGTCCCGCGCAACGTCGACCCGCGGGTCGGCCGGCTCCCCAACCTCTTCGTCTTCGACGTGGACGACCTCGAAGCCGTGGTGGCCTCGAACATCCGCGAGCGCGAGCGCGAGGCCGAGCGCGCCGAGCTGATCGTCGAGTCCGAGGTGATGCAGTTCCAGCAGGCCCTGCGCGACCTCGACCTCGGCCCCACGGTCGGCGCGCTCAAGGATCGCCTCCGGCAGATCGCGCGGGAGGAGTTCCGGCGCCACCGCGCGCGCCTCGGCGAACTCACGCCCGAGCAGGAGCGCGCCGTCGAACAGCTCCTCATGTCGGCCGTCAACAAGATTTCGCACCCCGTCATCCACCGCCTGCGCCGCTCCTACGACACCGGCGAGGACGACCAGGTGCAGGCGTGGCGCGACATCTTCAAGCTGGAAGAATGAAAGAAGGGTGTCGGGTTCTGGGTGTGAGGTGCTGGGAAAGGTAAGCCTAGAACCCAGAACCTAGCACCCGGAACCCTTCTTTATGGAACTCGTCATCGGCTCGCGCGGCTCGAAGCTGGCGCTGTGGCAGTCGGAGTGGGTCAAGGCGCGGCTCGCGGAGGCCGAGCCGCGGGTGAGCGTCCGCGTCGAGGTGATTAAGACCACGGGCGACGTGATGCGCGACGTGCCGCTCTCCGTCATCGGCGGGCAGGGCGCGTTCACGAAGGAGCTGGAGGTCGCGCTGCTCGACGGCCGCATTGACATCGCCGTCCACTCGCTCAAAGACCTGCCGACCGTCGTCCCCGAGGGGCTGCAAATCACCGCCACGCCCGCGCGCGAGGACGTGCGCGACGCGCTCGTCCTGCCGGCCGGCGCGGCCCAGACCGACGCCTCGATCCGAAATCTTTCCGGGGGCGCGCGCGTCGGCACGTCGAGCCTCCGCCGCATCGCGCAGCTCCGGCACCTGCGCCCGGACGTGGTCGTCAAAGACCTGCGCGGGAACGTGGACACGCGGCTGCGCAAGCTCGACGAGGGCGAGTACGACGCCGTCATCCTGGCCTCGGCCGGCCTGCGCCGCCTCGGCCTCGGCGGGCGCATCAGCGCCGCCCTTGACACCCGCGAGATGCTGCCCGCGGTCGGGC
>JALZHT010000148.1 GCA_030860645.1 Acidobacteriota bacterium | reverse complement strand
GGCGGCGCGCGAGCGCGACGCGGCTGCCCCGCCGGCCGAGACGACGCAGGAGTTCCTCATGCTCGTCGAGTTCGTCGCCTCGTTCGCGGCGGACGCGATGGGGATGGTGAGCCACGCCGGCGAGGCCGGGCAGGAGGTCAACCTGCCGCTCGCGCGCCAGTGCATAGACATGCTCGGCGCGCTCAAGGAGAAGACGCGCGGCCAGCTCTCCGCCGAGGAGCAGCGCTTCCTCGACATGATCCTCTCGCAACTGCGCATGCAGTACGTCTCGCTCACCTCCGCCCCCCGCGGCGGCGGCGGCCCCGCCGGCCCCCGCGGCTTCACGGGCAGCGACATCACCGGAGGAAGATAGGAAGGCCGTAAATCGTCAATCGTGAATCGTCAATCGTGATTGAGCGGCGGTCGGCTTGAGACGCACGCCGGGACTCGGATGAGCGACAACTTCGATTCACGATTGACGATTTACGATTCACGGCTCTTATGAAGTTCACCTTACTGGGCACAGGCACCTCGACGGGCGTGCCGTCCATCGGGTGCGACTGCGAGACGTGCACGTCGGACGACCCGCGCGACAAGCGCCTGAGAGTCTCCGTCCTGGTCGAGCACGGGGGGCGGACGGTGCTCGTCGACACCTCCTCGGACTTCCGCCAGCAGGCCCTCCGCCACCGCATCGGCCGGCTCGACGCCGTGCTCGTCACGCACTGCCACGCCGACCACATCTTCGGCCTCGACGACATCCGCCCGCTGAACTTCCGTTACGGCGCTCTGGGCGTCTACGCCAACGCCCCCGCCTGGCGCGACATCCGCCGCATCTTCAAGTACATCTTCGAGCCTTCGCACTACGGCGGCGGGCTGCCGCAGGTGCTCGCCCACACGGTCGAGCCGGGCGCGCGCTTCTGCCTCGGCCCCGGACTCGTGGTGACGCCGGTCGAGGTCATCCACGGCCGGCTCCCCGTCATCGGCTACCGCTTCAACGACTTCGCGTACCTGACCGACCTGAGCGAGATACCGACGCCCTCGCTGGAGCTTCTGCGCGGCCTCGACGCCCTCGTCATAGACTGCCTGCGCCTCAAGCCGCACCCGACGCACCTCTGGCTGGAGCGCGCGCTCGAATACATCAAAGAACTCGGCCCGCGCCGCGCCTACCTGACGCACATCGCCCACGACATCAAGCACGCCCGCGACTCCGCCCTGCTGCCCGCGGGCGTCGCGTGGGGCTACGACGGACTGGAAATAAGTGATGAATGATGAGTGCAGGGTGCGGAGTGACGAATGAAGGTTCGAGGTTTTCATTCTGCACCCTGCACTCCGCACTCCGCACTTGCTTATGCGCTTGTTCCACGGGTACGAGAACGCCGAGATCGCGCGGCCGACCGTTCTGACGCTGGGCGTCTTCGACGGCCTGCACCTCGGCCACCAGCTCATCATCCGGCGCGTCGTCGAGCGCGCGCGCGCCGTCGCGGCGGTGCCCACCGTCATCACCTTCGACCCGCACCCGCGCGCCGTCCTCCACCCCGAGTCGGCCCCGCCGCTCTTGCAGACCTTCGACCAGAAGGTCGAAGCCTTCGGCGTGCTCGGCGTCGAGCAGACAATCGTCATCCGCTTTACGCGGGAGTTCGCCGCGGTGCGCGCCGAGGAGTTCTTGCGCGACGTGGTGCGCGAGCGCTTGCAGGCGAGGGAAGTCTACCTCGGGCGCGGGTTCGCCTTCGGCCGCGGGCGCGAGGGCAACATCGAGCTGCTGCGGAAGGTGAGCGGCGAGCTGGGCTTCACGGCCGACGAGGTGCCGGAGGTGCGGCTGCGCGGACGCCGCATCAGTTCGAGCCGCGTCCGCGAGCTGCTCTCCGAGGGGCGCGTGAATCTCGCGCGGCGGATGCTGAGCCGCCCCTACGGCGTCGAGGGGCGCGTCGTGCGCGGGGCCGAGCGGGGGCGCACCCTCGGCTTCCCGACCGCCAACCTCCAGCCGCACAACCGCGTCATCCCCCGCCGCGGCGTCTACGTCACGGCGACCCTCATCGAGGGCGCGTGGCGGCGCAGCGTGACGAACGTCGGCCTGCGCCCGACCTTCGAGAGCGCGCAGGAACCTTCCGTCGAGACCTTCGTACTCAACTGGGGGGGCGACCTCTACGGCGACGTGGTGCGAGTCCGCTTCCTCCACCGCCTGCGCGACGAGCGCCGGTTCGCCTCCGTCGGCGAGTTGAAAAGGCAGATTGACGCGGACGTGGCCCGCGCCGAGCGCTACTTCGCGCACCCGTGCGTGCGCCGCTCGCTCGCCGTCGTTTAAGATGAAAACTAGAAAATCGGGGTTCAAAGCTCGCGGCTAGTGCATCTAACTTCGAACCCTGAACTTTGAAGCAATAGAGACAGGATCGCGATAAGTTTCCGGTACGTTTTCATCAGGTATGGCGGCTATCGAAAAAAAGGTTTTGACGGAATCAAACGGCCAGAACGGTCACGGCGGCGGCGCGGCGAAGACGGCGCTGGCGCTCGTGAAAACGGGGAACGGCCGGGCGGCGGGCAACGGTCATCGGCGCGGGCTGCCGGCCGGGGCCGCGCCCCCGGCGGCGGACGAGGGCGTCGAGTTCGAGGCGCAGGGCTGGCGCGCGTGGCGGCGGACTTTCCAGATCGTGCGCGTGCTCGGCACGATGACGCTCTACCTCTTCCTCAACGACTACGACATCCGCGCCGCCTTCAATCGGCGCACGGCCGAGCGAAAGTTGGAGGAAGCCCGCGGGCGCGGGCGGCGCGCGCTCTTCCGCGAGTGGTGGCGCGACCTCTGGCTGCGCCGCGCGCTCGACAGGCTCGTCCGCGTCGTCCGCTTCTTCGTCTTCCGCGGCGCGGAGGGCACGCAGAACAGAGAGAAGCAGCTCGGACGCCAGGGCGCGTGGCTGAAAGAAAATCTCATCGGGCTGGGGCCGACCTTCATCAAGATCGGACAGGCGCTCGGCACGCGCGCCGACCTCCTCCCGCTCGCCTACATCAAAGAGCTGACGAAGCTGCAAGACCAGGTGCCGCCGTTCCCCACGGCCGAAGCCTTCGCGCGCGTCGAACAGGAACTCGGCCGCGCCGTGCAGGAGGCTTACGCCGAGATTGACGCCGCGCCCATCGCCTCGGCCTCGCTCGGGCAGGTCTACCGCGCGCGCCTGCACACGGGCGAGGAGGTGGCGGTCAAAGTCCAGCGCCCGAATTTACGCGAGACGGTCGGCTTCGACATCGCCGTGCTGCGCCGCATCGTGCGCTTCCTCGACCGCTTCCCCGAGTTCAGCCGCAACGCCGACTGGGAGGGGATGCTCGGCGAGTTCCGCGAGACCGTCTTCGAGGAGATGGATTACGCGCGCGAGGGTCAGAACGCCGACCGCTTCCGCCACAACTTCCGCGCCTGGCGCGCCGTCCACGTCCCGCGCATCCACTGGACGCACACCACCACGCGCGTCATCACGATGGAGTTCATCCGCGGCACGAAGGTCACTGACCTCGGGGCCTTGCGCGCCCGCCGCCTCTCGCCCGTCAAGGTCAACCGCCTGCTCGTGCGGGCTTACTTAAAACAGCTCCTCGAAGACGGCTTCTTCCACGCCGACCCGCACCCCGGCAACCTGCTCGTGATGGACACGGGGCATCTCGCCTTCTTCGACTTCGGCATGGTCGGCCGCATCACGCCGCGCCTCCAGGCGCAGATGATCGACGCCTTCTTCCACGTCATCGGCCGCGACGTGGGCGGCCTCGCGCAGGACTTGATTGACCTCGACTTCCTCAAGCCCGGCGTCGACCCCGAGCAGGTGCGCCCCGTCGTCGAGGGCCTCTTCCGACACTACCTCAACCTGAAGCTCGGCGAGGTCAACTTCAAGGAGCTGACTTACGACCTGGCCGAGGTGATGTACGAGTACCCGTTCCGGCTGCCGTCGAACTTCACCTACATCATCCGCGCGCTGATGACGCTCGAAGGCATCGGCCTCGTCACCGACCCCGAGTTCAGCTTCTTCGACACGGCCAAGCCCTTCGCCAAGGAGTTCATGCTGCGGCGCGAGGGCAAGCAGTTCCGCCGCCTCCTCCTCGACAAGATCACGGGGCGCGACGAGGGCCGCATCGACTGGGCCAAGATGTGGAAACTCGCCAAGATGGCCGCGAAGGCATACCTGGAAAAATAAAGGCGGCAGAAGGGTTTTGGGTGTGGGGTGCCGGAAGATAGGTTGCTTTCCCGGCACCCCACACCCAAAACCCTGCTTAAGGCTTTTCGTAACCTAACACGCGAGGCTTGAGTTGGCCTGTGCGCGGGTCGGCGCGGAAGGCGACCCAGCCCTCGCGGGTGGCGCGGCGGGGGAGGAAGGCGACGGTGAGTTCGCCGCGCTCTGGCTCTGCGCCGCCGGCCCCTTCGAGCGTGACTTCGACGGTGACGCCCTCGGCCGTCTGGTCGCCGTGGTTGGTGACGGCGACGGGGACGATGAAGTTGTGGCCGGTCGGGCGCGGCTCGCCGAGTTTGACCTCGACGGCGGGCGGGGCGTCGCCGGCCGTCGCGCCGTCGTAAATCAGATAGCCGAGCGTGCCGGCGACGAGCAGCAGGCCGACGCCGAAGACGATCCACTCCAGCCAGTTCTTTTCGACGCGCTTCGCGTCCCTCTTCTTCGTCATTGCAGCAGGAGCCTCCCGGCCGACGCGCCCAGCGTCGCGGCGACGCCGAGCACGACCGTCTGCGCCAGGCACGTCGCGAGCGCCTGCCCGCCGAAGCGCCCGAAGAAGGCGAGGATCACGGCCGAGGCGAGGAGCGCCACGGCGTAGGTGACGGCGGTGCCGACGAGCACGTCGTGGCGCGCGTCGAAGCGGACGAACTTCTTCGAGCCGGCGAACTCGCTGTAGTAGAGGATCAGCGCGGCCAGCGCCAGCGAGAGGAGCGCCAGCCCGAGGAGCCGCCACGCGGAGATTTCCACGGCGATCATCACGATCTCCTCGGTCGGCGCGACGTTGGCCGCGAAGAGCACCGCCCCGCACAGCGCGACCACCACCTGCCCGCCGAAGTGCGGCCTGCCCTCGCCGCCCACGCCCTTGTCGTCTTCGTCCTCGCCCTCCGCGCCGAGTTGCGAAGTCCCGACCGAGACGCCGATGGCGACCGTCATCGCCTCGACGGTCGTCTTGCCGACGACCTCCTCCGCCGGCTGGTCGAGCGCGACGCGCCCGAGGAGCCAGAGGATGAGGAAGGCGACGAGCAGGCCGAGGCCCATCTCCTCGAACGAGTCTATGACGACCTCGCTGAAGCAGGCGTCGCGCCGCAGGCCCAGGTAGTAGTTGTAGCCGAGGAGCAGCGCGAAGGTGCCGGCGACGTAGAGGGCGAGCCGCCACGGGTGCGACGTGAAGCCGGCCCACCACACCTCCATCGTGTAGAGCAGCGGCAGGCTGAAGAGCAGCCCGCCCGCCACCCCGCGCGCGTACTCGCGGAGCGATTCGTTGACCGTGCGCATAAGAATTAAGAGTTAAAAATTAAGAATTAAGAATTGAGCAGGGGAGCACCCAGGAGCGGCCGGGGCGTGGGCGCGAACTCCGCCGGCCGCGCGCGCCCGGACTTCAAAACGGCTCTCGATCAGAAGCGTTAGCCGGCGACGCGCCGCCCCGCCATTCTTAATTCTTAATTCTTAATTGCCCGGGAGTAGTATACTCGAAAGCGTTGTCGCCGAACCCGTGAATCTGGTGTGAGCCGATGATTACGACCACCTGCCTCAACAGCGAGTCGAAGAAGTTCGTCAGGGACTTCCCGGCCGCCGAGCTGAGCGACTACTGCGAGCGGGAGAGCAACATCGTCTGGGCCGACGTCTCGGACCCGACCGGCGATGACTTCCTCGAACTCGCCGAGGAGTTCAAATTCCACCCGCTCTCCATCGAGGACTGCCGCAACGCGCACCAGCGCCCGAAGGTCGAGGAGTACCCCGGCTACTACTTCATCGTCCTCTACGAGGCCGAGCTGACCGGCCCCGACGACGACCTCGAACTGCGCGAGCTGAACATCTTCCTCGGCCCCAACTACCTCGTCACCGTCCACAGCCGCCCCATCCGCGCCATCGAGACGGCCAAGCGCCTGTGGGGCGAGTGGACCGACCGGGCCGAGCACGGCGCGGGCCTCATCGCGTACCTCCTGATCGACGCCGTCGTGGACGACTACATGCCGCTGCTCGACATCCTCTCCGACCACATGGACGACCTCGAAGACGACATCTTCGGCGACTTCCAGCCCGAGGCCATCCATGACATCTTCCGCATCAAGAAGCAGCTCCTCTTCCTGCGCCGGGCGATCACGCCGCTGCGCGACGTTTTCAACACGATGCTCAGGCGCGAGCAGCCCATCTTCGCCCGCGAGACGCACGTCTACTTCCAGGACGTGTTCGACCACGTCATCCGCATCGCCGACGCCATCGACACGCTGCGCGACATGCTCGGCTCGACGATGGACGCCTACCTCTCCGTCTCCGGCAACCGCATGAACCAGATCATGAAGCGGCTCACCTCCGTCTCGACCATCCTCATGTCGGTGACGCTCGTCGCCGGCATCTACGGGATGAACTTCATCTTCATGCCGGAGTTGCAGTGGCGGTTCGGCTACGTCTTCGCGCTGCTCTCGATGGTCGTCATCGGGCTGGCGCTCTACTTCTACTTGAGGAAGGTGAAGTGGCTGTGAAGAAGAAGCGCAGGAAGTGGAAGCCGCGGCACGCGCACGGCCCCGGCGACCGCCACGAGCACGAGGAGAACCTGGCGAAGCGGCTCGCCCCGCTCGAAGAGACCGCGGCGTTCCGCAAGTCGGAGCAGTCGGACGGCAACCACGGCTCCGTCAAGGACACGATCCGCGTGGACAGGAGCAGCGTGAAGATGCCGGAGAAGTTCCTGGAGGACGAGCGCGACGCGGCCGACACCTTCCGCCTCCACCCGGTCGTCGTCGCCATCCTCGCCGCCATGCTCACCTTCATCGCCTTCATCGCCTGGCAGATCACGCTGATGCCCCCGCCCGCGAAGTAAGTTTCGAGTTTAAAGTTACGAGTTTCGAGTTTCTAGACACTCCCGTTTCTAACTTTTAACTGGAAACCCGGTTTATCCGAAGAAGATTTCGGCGACGCGGTAGATGTCTTCGTCGAGGCGCTTGATCTTCTGGACGGCGTCGT
>JALZHT010000805.1 GCA_030860645.1 Acidobacteriota bacterium | reverse complement strand
GCGGAAGGTTGTACGCGGCGAGGCGGACGGGCTTGAGGCGAAGGCGCGGCGGCCTCCGCGCGGCGAGGACGCGCGGCGCAGGCTCGCCACGCTCCACCACGCCGGGCTGGTCGCTTTGGGGGCGCTTTTGGCGACGCTCGTCGCCGTCGCGGCCCTCATCTACTTCGCGCCGCAGGGCGGCGACGCCGTTGACTCGGTCGCCGTCCTCCCCTTCGCCAACGTCAACTCCGACCCCGACACCGAGTACCTCTCCGACGGCATCTCCGAGCACCTCATCAACCAGCTCGCGCAGCTCCCCTCCTTGCGCGTCATGGCGCGCACGACCGCCTTCACCTACAAGGGCAAGGAGATTGACCCGCGCCGCGCCGGGCGCGAGATGGGCGTCGGCGCGGTGCTCGTCGGCCGCCTCACGAAGCGCGACGACGTGCTGCACATCCAGACCGAGCTGGTCAAAGTCGAGGACGGCTCGCGCCTCTGGGGCGGGACTTACACGCGGAAGGTCGCGGATCTGCTCGTCGTCCAGCAGGACATCGCGAGCGAGCTGCTCCAGTCGCTGCGGCTCAGCCTCTCGGGCGAGGAGCGGCAGCAGCTCGCCCGGCGCTACACGCAGGACGCCGGGGCGCACCAGCTCTACCTCCGTGGCGAGTACCACCGCAACCGCGCCACGCCGGAAGACGTGCGGCGCGCCATCGAACTCTTCGAGGAGTCGGCCGCGCGCGACCCCTCTTACGCGCTCGCGCACGCCGGCCTCGCCCTCTCCTACCGCTCGCTGCCGGCCTACGGCCTGATGCTGCCGCGCGAGGCTTACCCGCGCTCGAAGGAGGCGGCCGAGCGCGCGCTCCGCCTCGACCCCGGCCTCGCGGCCGCGCGCATCCCGCTCGCCTCGATCAAGTTCGTCTACGAATGGAAGTTCGCCGAGGCCGAGGGTGACTACCGCGAGGCGCTGCGCCTGAACCCGAACCACGCCGAGGCGCACTTCGCCTACGCCAACTTCCTGACGGCGATGGAGCGCTTCGAAGAGGCCGCGGCCGAGTACAAGGTCGCCGAGCAGCTCGACCCGCTCTCGCTCAACATCGCCGACGGCGTCGCCTGGTCGCTCTACGTCGCGGGGCGCTACGACGAGGCGCTGGCGCGCTGCCGCGCCACCCTCGACCGCGACCCGCTGCACGCGCAGTCTTACCTGCACATGGGCGAAATCTTCACCGCCCAGGGCAAGTACGACGAGGCCATCGCCGCCCTGCAAAAGGCCCGGCAGCTCTCGCACCAGGCGCTCGTCGAGATCGCGCTCGGCCACGCCTACGCCGTCTCGGGCCGCCGCGAGGAGGCGCTGCAAATCGCGCGCGACTACGAGGCGCGCGTCCGCGCGGGCCGGGCCTCGCCCTTCCTGCTCGCCGTCATCTACGCCGGCCTCGGCGACCGTGAAGCGGCCTTCACGTGGCTGGAGAAGTCCTACGAGGAGCGCTCCAACTGGATGGCCCTCCTCAAGGTCGGCCGCCGCCTCCAACCGCTCCGCTCCGACCCGCGCTTCCAGAGCCTGCTTGAGCGCGTCGGCTTCACTTCAATTACAGCCTCTTAATTCTTCATTTTTAATTCTTCCGCGCTGGCGCGGAGCGCGGGGTTGATGCCGGAGGTGATGCCGGCGAGGTGTCTGAAGTGTCTGCGGAGGCTGGTGCGGCCGGCGGGCGGGGCGACGAGGTCGCGGGTGCTGGCGGCGACGGCGAAATCGAGGAAGTCGTAGAGGCGTTGGTCGAAGAGGCGGAGGGGTTGGAGGGCGGCGCGCATCACGGGCGGGGGGAGGCTGACGATTTTGGGCCGCCGGCCGAGGACGTTGAAGGCCATCTCGGCGATCTCGCGGCGCGTGTAGGTCTCGGGGCCGCCGACCGAGACCTCGCGGTCGCCGCACTCGACGGCGTCCACGCACTCTTCGGCCACGTCCTCCTCGTGGACGGGGTTGGTGCGCGCCGCGCCCGAGCCGACGAGCGCGACGCGGCCCCTCCGCGCCATCCTGTAGACCTCCTCGAAGACGTAGAAGAAGCCGGTCGGGCGGACGACCGTGTAGTCGAGGCCGCTCGTCTTGAGCGCCGCGACGAACTCCTCGTGGGCGTCAACGTAGGCCAGCCCGCGCAGCCCCTCCGCGCCGTACAGCGAGACGTAGATGAACTTGCGCACGCCGGCGCGCCGCGCCTCGGCGAGGAGGTTGAGGTTGGCGAGGTAGTCCACGTCGCGGTAGGTGGCGCGGGGGTCGCGCGTCCGCCCGAGCTTGAGGCTCGCCCCCATCGAGGAGATGACGACGCCCGCCCCGTCGCACGCGCCCCGCAGCGCCTCGGGCCGCCGCGCGTCGGCGGCGAAGACCTCTTGGGCGCGCGGGGAGGTCTCGGGCAGGCGCGAGGCGTCGCGTACGAGCGAGCGCGTCGGGTAGCCC
>JALZHT010000147.1:6050-7184 GCA_030860645.1 Acidobacteriota bacterium | reverse complement strand
GGACGGCTCACGACTCCCTTCGGGCCGAACCTGCTCCAGCCTGTCCTCCTCAGGGATCAGGCTCTCGAAGTATTCGACGTGGGCGATGAACTTCTCGACGACCAGCGGGTCGAACGACGAGCCGGCCATCCCTTCGAGCATCGAGAGCGACTCCTCGCGGCTCAGGCCGGCGCGGTAGGGGCGGTCGCAGCGCGTCGTGTCGTAAAAATCTACGACGGCGATGACGCGCGCCACGAGCGGAATCTGTTCGCCCCGGAGTCCTTCGGGGTAGCCCGCACCGTCCCATCGCTCGTGGTGGTGGCGGACGACCGATTCGACCGGGTAAGGGAAGTTAACGCGGCGGACGATGTCGCCCCCCACCGAGGTGTGAATCTTCATCTTCTCGAACTCGGCGGCCGTCAGCTTCCCCGGCTTGTTCAGGATGTACTCGGGCACGGCCAGCTTGCCGATGTCATGGAGCAGCGCCCCGTCGCGCAGGGCTTCAAGCTCGGCCTCGCCGACCCCGAGGACTCTGCCGAGTTCGACCGCGTAGATTTGCGTGCGGCGGACGTGCCCGTGCCCGGTCTGGTCTTTCGCGTCGATTGCCATCGCCAGAGACTCGATGGTGCTCAGGCGCAGGCGCGCAGTCTCTTCCAGGCGGCGCATCCGTTCGCCCGCCGCCCGCGCCGCCCCCTGCCGGCGCTCACGGCTGGCGGCTCGGAGGAGGAAGAGGAGGGCGGGCAAAAGCGTCGCAGCCACGAGTGACCCGCACAGTGCGGCCTCCCGCCAGTAGGGGAAGCGGAAACTGACGGCGGAGAGGATGAGGAGCGCGTCGGCCAGTAAGATGGTGGCGGTCAGAAGCGCCGGCCTTTTCCATTTGCTTCGGGACATGGGACGCGTGCGAGCCGGTCTGCGGGGGGCTGGGAAATGATTGAGTCGAAAGGGGGAAGGGCCGGAGAGAAAGCCCAGAAGGTCGTGCGAAAGCTCAGGCCAACAATGTTGGCACGTCAAACATAGCCGGTTTCCGAGGCGCAGGTCAAGGGAAATTGGGGGTAGAAGACACAGCCGGGACGGAGGCTGGCCCGGCCTGCCGGGTTGAAGGACAGGGTCGGCGGGCGTGCCGTGCTCCGCGGCCGCTTTCAGCCGACCGCCGAA
>JALZHT010000147.1:0-6040 GCA_030860645.1 Acidobacteriota bacterium | reverse complement strand
AACAGAGTCAGTCCGGAGACAACGAAACTCTTCCGATACCGCACAGAGCGGCCGGTGTGGGGTCTTGACGTGCGAAAAAAAATCGTGTATTTCGGGCTGTTCCTATGCTACAGTGCGCCCGCTGCAAGACTGACGGCGCAAACTATTGGGGAAACTCGCGCGACCCTCGCGTAATTCGGGCAGCGCTCCTGTCGGGCTGTCTGGCGGTCATCGACCGGCCCCACTCCTCGTGAATTTGGGCGAGCAGACGGGCGCTCGGCGGTGGCCGGACAAGCGCGCAAGACGCGACGCAGGGCGGCGGGGCCGACGCGGCCCCGCCGGCGCGACTTTTGTTTGCAACGGCGGTCGCTGCGACACACCAGCTTCTCAATCGCGGTGCTCTGTGCGGTGGTCTCTCCCGAGGCGGCGGTCTGCCCAGGCGGGAGCGGGCATCTGTAACCTAAACCCTTGACCCGAGCTGCTGCGGAAAGGCTCCCGCGGAACCGCGCGCCTGCGGCCCGCGCAGCTCCCCAACAAACTGACCCCCTCGGGGGTACAGGAGGAAACTCGATGCGAAGAACCTTAGCACTTCTGACTCTCCTCGCCGTCGCCAGCGTGTGGACGGCCTGTTCCCCGGCGGAGAACACGAATAACGCCAACGGGAACATGAACACGAACGCGAACACGAACGCGAACACGAACGCCGGCAACATGAACACCACCAACATGAACACGAACGCCGGCAACACGAACACCAACATGAACGCGAACACCAACGCGGGCGGCAACACCAACGCCAACGGGAACGCGGGCGGCACCAACATGAACGGGAACATGAACCGCGGCAACACCAACACCAACGCCGGCGGCAACACCAACAACCGGAACTCGTAGTCGCCCGTCCGCACCAGAAGTCTCGAAGGCGCGCCCGCTCTGTGGCGCGCCTTTTTGGTTCGCGCGGGCGGCCGCCGCGGCGCAATTCTTTTGAGCGAGACGAACTTCATCAACGAGACCACCTGGCGTCTGGTGGACGACCCCGCCCAGGTGCAACGCGAGCTGGCGGGGCTCGGGGCCGAGACGCTCGTCGGGCTGGACACGGAGACTTACTGGGAGGTCGCGGCCAAGCGCTCGCGCGTCTCGCTGGTGCAGGTCGCGCCCCCGGACGGCGACGTGATCGTGGTCGACGTGCTGGCGACCGGCGTCGAGCCGCTGCGGGCGCTGGTCGAATCGCCCGCGGTGCGGATGGTCGCGCACAACGCGAGGTTCGACGACGGCGTGCTGCGGGCCGTGGGCCTCGCCCCGCAGGGCTTCGTCGACACGCTCCCGATGTCGCGCGCCGTCCTCAGCCTCGCCTCGCACAGCCTCGCCGCCGTCACCGAACACCTCTTCGGGCTGCCCCTCGACAAGACCTTGCAGAAGTCGAACTGGCGGCGGCGGCCGCTGACCCGCGCGCAACTCGCCTACGCGGCCCGCGACGCGCGCGTGACCCTGCGCGTCTACGAAGAGTTGAAGCGGATGCTGGCCGAGCGCGGGCTGCTCGAAAAGGTTCTGCGGGCGGCGGAGTTGAAGCCGGGTGAGCCGGGGGCGCCGCGCCGGAAGAGGAGAACGGTCGCGCCCGCGCCGTTCGTGCTGACGCCCGAGGACAAGCGCGTCGTGACGAAGCTGAAGAAGTGGCGGCTGGAGCGCGCGCACGCGCAACGCGTGCCGGCCTACATGATCTGCTCCGACCGGACGCTGGAGCACCTAGCGCGGGAGCGGCCGGCGAGCCTCGAAGCCCTGGCCGGGATTTACGGGCTGGGCGAGTCGAAGATTAAAAGCCTCGGCGAAGACCTGCTTGAAGCTCTGCGCCGTGCGACAGAGTGAAGACGCACGAGCCGACTTTGCAGTTGAGCTTTAAGCGAGATGATTTCAACACGGAGGGCACGGAGGTCACACAGAGGGCACAGAGAAGAAGGTTGATTTCTCTGTGGTCTCTGTGTGACCTCCGTGCCCTCCGTGTTGAAATGAAGGTGAGTTCAGCTCAACGGCAAAGTGCGTTAGGCGAGTTGTGCGGCCAAGCCCGCCGGGTCGTTGACGGGCTGCTGGCAGGTGTAATGCTCGCAGACGTAGGCGGTCGTCTTACCCTCCGGCGCGCCGCGGTCTCGGAGCAGGGGGACGAGGTTAGCCAGCCTCTCATCGCCTTCCGAAGCCTGCACGACGACCTTGTTCGGGACGTAGCGGCCCCAGACTTCGCGCATGAACGGGCCGGCGTCGCCGCCCCCGCGCGGCGTGACGACGACGATCTCCTTCGGCGTCGAGAGGTAGAAGTCGAACGCGCCGAGGGCGTAGCCGAAGGCCGTGGGGTGGCGCTCGGCGAGGTCGCGCACGAGGCGCAGGACGCTAACGGCCTTGCGCTGGTAATCCTCGTTCCCGGTCAGCACCGAGAGGCGCAGTAGGAGTTCCACGGCGACGGAGTTGCCGGAGGGGATGGCGTTGTCGAAATAATCCTTGTTGCGGACGATGAGCTGCTCGCTGCTCCGGCCCGTGTAGAAGAAACCGCCGCCCTCCTCGTCCCAGAACTCCTCGATCATCTTCTCCGCCAGCGCCAGAGCCTCTTCGAGCCAGCGCGCCTCGCCGGTCGTCTCGAAGAGGGTGACGAGGCCGGAGATGAAGAACGCGTAGTCGTCGAGGAAGCCGACCTGCTTCGCCCGCCCGTCCTTGTAGACGTGGAGCAGGAGGCCGTCGCTCCGCAGCGTGTCGAGGACGAAGCGCGCGTTGCGCTCGGCCGTCTCCCGGTAGTCGGGGCGTTCGAGGACGGCCGCGGCCTCGGCGAAGCTCTCCAGCATGAGGCCGTTCCAGGCGGTCAGGATTTTCTCGTCGCGGCCGGGCTTGACGCGCCGCTCGCGGGCTTCGAACAAAATGGCGCGGCCTCGTTCGAGCGTTTCCTGCAAAGCCTCGACTCCCACGCCAAGCTCGCGGGCCACCTCCGCGGCCGGGCGGGAGACGTGGAGGATGTTTCTCTCCTCGAAATTCCCCTCTGTGGTGACGCCGTAGTAGGCGTTGAAGAGCCGCGCGTCTGCCTCGCCGAGGAGTTCTTTAATCTCCGCCTCGTCCCAGACGAAGAATTTGCCCTCGACGCCTTCGGAGTCGGCGTCCTGCGTCGAGTAGAAGCCGCCGGCCGCGTCCGTCATCTCGCGCGTGACGTAGTCGAGCGTCTCCACGGTCACGCGGCGGAAGAACTCGTCGCCGGTCGCCTGGTGGGCGTGCAGGTAGTGGCGCGAGAGGAGCGCGTTGTCGTAGAGCATCTTCTCGAAGTGCGGGACGAGCCAGCGGGCGTCGGTCGAATAGCGGTGGAAGCCGCCGCCGAGTTGATCGTAAAGCCCGCCCTCGGCCATACGGCGGCCGGTGTGAAGCACCATCTCCAAAGGCCCCGGGTCGCCCGTCCGCTTGTGCGCGCGGAGCAGAAATTCGAGGCTCATGCTGGAGGGGAATTTCGGCGCGCCGCCGAAGCCGCCGTGGCGCGCGTCGTAGCCGCGGGCCAGCGCCCGCTGCGCGTGGTCGAGCAGTTGCGGCGAGACGACCTGATTCGACGCGGCCCCCACCCCCATGCGCCGCAACTCGGCGAGGATTTCCCCGGCCGACTGCCGAACCTCTTCGGGGTTCGAGCGGTAGGCGTCGGCGACGCCGAGGAGGACGCGGGGGAAGCCGGGCATCTGGAAGCGGTCTTCGGGCGGGAAGTAGGTGCCGCCGTAGAAGGGGACGAGGTCGGGCGTGAGGAAGACGGTAAGCGGCCAGCCGCCGTGGCGCGTCATCATCTGCACGGCGGTCATGTAAATCTGGTCGAGGTCGGGCCGCTCCTCGCGGTCAACCTTGATGTTGACGAAGTGCTCGTTCATGAGGCCCGCGATCCGCTCGTCCTCGAACGACTCGCGCTCCATGACGTGGCACCAGTGGCAGGCCGAGTAGCCGATGCTGAGGAGGATGGGCTTGTCCTCGCGCCGCGCGCGCTCCAGCGCCTCCGCGCCCCACGGATACCACTCGACCGGGTTGTGCGCATGCTGCAAAAGGTACGGGCTGGTCTCGCCCGCCAGGCGGTTCGTGTGCTTGTGCTCGGCCATCCTCGCTTGCCCCTCGGTAATTTTCGGATTGGTTGAAGTGATTATGTGCCCCGCGCGGCGAATCGGCAAACAGGCCCGGCGCGGGGGCTTCGGCTTTTTGCTATTTCGCGGAGGTGCGGATAAACTGAATGGTGATTCATTTTCCGTCTTGTGTCGACCTTTAAGTCGCAGACTCCGCCGGGCCTTGCGGCCCTCGGCGGACTTCTCCGGAGCCAATAATGGAACGTGAAAGCATCGAGATGGACGTGCTCTTCGTCGGCGCGGGGCCGGCGAATCTGAGCGGGGCGCTGCACCTGGCGAGGCTCGTCAGGGAGCACAACGAGGCGGTCGCGGAGGGCACGCGGCAGGGGAAATCACTCGGCGAGATTCAGATCGCCGTCATCGAGAAGGGGGCGTCCGTCGGGGCGCACATCCTTTCGGGCGCGGTGATGGATCCGAAGGCGCTGGCCGAGTTGATTCCTGACTTCGCCGAGCAGGGCGCGCCGCTCGAATCGCCGGTGAAAGAGGACGACTTCCTCTACCTCACGAAGACGCGCGCCATCAAATCGCCCGTCACGCCGCCGCCCCTTAAGAACCACGGCTACTACATCGTCTCGCTGAACAAGCTGACGGCGTGGCTCGGCGAGAAGTGTGAGGAGGCGGACGTTAACATCTTCCCCGAGTTCCCCGGGGCCGAGGTGCTCTACGACGAGCAAGACCGCGTCGTCGGCGTACGCACCGGCGACCGTGGGCTAGACCGCGAGGGCCGACCGCGCGCGAACTTCGAGCCGGGCGTCGACATCCTCGCCAAAGTGACGGTGCTCGGCGAGGGGCCGCGCGGCTCTCTGACGAAGCAGCTCTCGCAGCGCCTCGGCCTCAACGACGGGCGCGAGCCGCAGGTCTACAGCATCGGCGTCAAGGAGCTTTGGGAACTGCCCGACGACCGCTACCCGGCCGGCCGCGTGACGCACACGCTCGGCTACCCTTCCGACGCGCGCACCTACGGCGGCGGGTGGATTTACGGGATGCAGAACCGCATCCTCAACATCGGCTACGTGACCGGCCTCGACTACGGCGACCCGCTGCTCGACCCGCACGCCGAGTTCCAGCGTTTCAAGCAGCACCCGCACATCGCCAAACTGCTCGAAGGCGGACGGATGATCCGCTACGGCGCGAAGACCATCGCCGCCGGCGGCTTCTACGCCATCCCGCAGTTCCACGGCGACGGCTTCCTGCTGGCCGGCGACTCGGCCGGCTTCCTCAACTCGCAGCGCCTCAAGGGCATCCACACGGCCATCAAGAGCGGGATGCTCGCCGCGCAGGCCATCTTCGAGGCGCTGCTCGTCGGCGACTTCTCGAAGCAACAGTTGAAGCGCTACCGCCAGCTCGTCCGCGAGAGCTGGATCACGACCGAGCTGAAGCGCGTCCGCAACTTCCACTCGGCCTTCAAGCACGGCCGCTGGCTCGGGCTGGCGAACGCCGGGCTGCAATTCATCACGGGCGGGCGCTCGTGGGGACTGTTCGACCGCGCGAGCCTGGAGCCGGGCCACACCGCCTTGAAGCAGCTCAAAGACTTCGGCTACCGCGGCGACGACATCGAGCAGCGCTACGGCAAGCTCCGCTTCGACGGCAAGCTCACCTTCAACAAGGTGACGGACGTGTACCACGCCGCCGTCTCGCACGACGAGGATCAGCCCTCACACCTGCACGTCCTCGACACCGACATCTGCGCGACGCGCTGCGCCGAGGAGTACGGCAACCCCTGCCAGCGCTTCTGCCCGGCCGCCGTCTACGAGATGGTCGAGGACGGCGCGAACGGCAAGCGCCGGCTGCAAATCAACTTCTCCAACTGCGTCCACTGCAAGACGTGCGACATCATGGATCCGTACCAGATCATCAACTGGGTGACGCCCGAGGGCGGCGGCGGGCCGGACTACAAGGGGATGTAAGTTTCGAGTTTCGAGTTTCGGGTTTCGAGTTAAAGA
>JALZHT010000804.1 GCA_030860645.1 Acidobacteriota bacterium | reverse complement strand
GGCACGTCGCGCTCGGCTCGGACTTCGACGGCGCGGTCGCCACGCCCTTCGACGCCACCGGCCTCGTCCAACTCACCGACGCGCTCCTCGCCGAGGGCTTCACCGAAGAGGAGGTGGCCCTCATCATGGGCGGCAACGTCGCGCGCCTACTCGCCGAGACGCTGCCGCGGTAGGCGCGCCCGGCGACTGCGGCCGCCCGCTCCTGCGGCGGCGCCCGCGCGGTCGGAAAACTGAAAGGAGACAGATGAAATACCGTCAACTCTTCTCCCGCCGGCTCTCGGTAGTTATTTTGTCGCTCCTGCCTTTATCTTCTGCCGCGGTCGTGTCCGCCGCCGAAGCGACGCACCCGCTCGACCCGCTCGGCGAGGACGAGATCAAGAGCGCGGTCGCCGTCCTGCGCGCCGCGCCGAACTTCCCGAAGCAAGCGTTGTTTTCGACCGTCGTCCTGCACGAGCCGCCGAAGGCGGAAGTCCTGGCCTTCAAGCCGGGCGCGAAGTTCCGGCGCGAGGCCGCGGCCGTCGTGCTCGACCAGGAGAAGAGCCAGACCTTCGAGGCGGTCGTGGACTTGCGCGGCGCGCGGATTCTTTCCTGGCAGGAAATCCCCGGCGTGCAGCCGCTGGTGTTCGTCGGGGAGTACGAGACCGTGCCGCAGATCGTCAGGGCCGACGCGCGCTGGCGGGAAGCGCTGCGCCGGCGCGGCATTACGGAGGCCGACAGAGTTCACATCGACGTGTGGGCCGCCGGCCAAGTCTCGCCGCCGCGCGCGGGCCGTCTGCTCCGCGCGCTGCCTTACCTGAAAGACGACCACACCAATTTTTACGGCCGCCCGGTCGAAGGCGTGTCGGCCCTCGTCGACATGGACGCGCGCAGAGTCGTGGAGGTGTTGGACACGGGGGCGGTGCCCCTCCCGCCGCCGAGCCAGGGGCTTGACGAAAAATCCGTCGGGGGCGTCAGGGAACGGCCGAAGCCGCTCGTCATCTCTCAACCGGAGGGCGCGAGCTTTCGCGTGGCGGGGCAGGAGGTGCGCTGGCAGAAGTGGAATTTTCGCTACTCGATGCACCCGCGCGAAGGGCTTGTGCTGCACGCCGTCGGTTACGACGACGGGGGCCGCGTCCGCCCGATCCTCTACCGCGCGGCGCTCTCCGAGATGGTCGTCCCGTACGGCGACCCGGACGCGAATTGGCGCTGGCGGGCGGCGTTCGATGTCGGCGAGTACAGCGTCGGGCGGCTCGCCAGCCCGCTCGAACCGAACCTCGACGCGCCGGAGAACGCGCAGTTACTTAACGCGGTGTTCGCCGACGACCGCGGCCAGCCGTACACCCTGGAACGTGCCGTCGGGATTTACGAGCGCGACGCGGGCATTTTGTGGAAACACTACGACAGCGTCTCGGGGAAGAACGAGACGCGCCGCGCCCGCGAACTCGTGATGTTTTTCGTCGCCACCATCGGCAATTACGACTACGCCGTCAACTACATCTTCAAACAGGACGGCTCGCTCGAAGTTGACCTGGCCCTGACCGGGATCATGCTCGCCAAAGGCGTGACGCAGAAGCGCATCGGCGAGGGCCACGCCGCGGCGGAGACGACCGGGCACCTCGTCGCCGAGAACATCGTGGCCCCGCATCACCAGCACTTTTTCAGCTTCCGCCTGGACTTCGACGTTGACGGCCCGGACAACTCCGTCACCGAGATGAACACCGCGGCGATGCCCGAGGGCGCGGGCAACCCGTACCTCAACGGCTTCGTGATGCGCGAGAGCGTTTTCAAGAACGAGGGCGAGGCCCGTCGCCAGATGGACATGGCGGCGGCGCGGGTCTGGACGGTGACGAACTTTTCCGCCAGGAACTCGCTCGGGCACCACGCGAGTTATATTTTAGTGCCGGGGGCCAACTCGCTCCCGTACGTCGCGCCCGCTTCCCTGACGAGGAAGCGCGCCCAGTTCATCAACCATCACTTCTGGGCGACGCGCTACCACCCGCGGGAAATCTATGCCGCCGGGGCTTACCCGAATCAGAGCCGGGGCGGCGACGGCCTGCCGCAATACGTCGCCGACAATGAAGCAATTGACCGCCAGGACGTGGTCGTGTGGTACACGCTCGGCGTCACGCACATCCCGCGCCCGGAGGAGTGGGCCGTCATGCCCGTCACGCACGTCGGGTTCAAACTCATCCCCGGCGGGTTCTTCGGCCGCAACCCGGCCCTCGACGTGCCGAAGTAGCAAGGCCGCGAGGCCGTTCACCTGACCGTAGCTCTTAAATTTACGACGATGGACGAAATCATCTACGCCTCGGCGACGCAACTGGCGCGCGCCATCCGCGAAAGGGAAGTCTCCTCGGAGGAGGTCGTGGGCGCGTACCTCGGGCGCGTCGAGGAGGTCAACCCGCGAATCAACGCGTTCGTGCAGTTGACGGCCGAAGCCGCGCGGGCG
>JALZHT010000146.1 GCA_030860645.1 Acidobacteriota bacterium | reverse complement strand
GGGCCGGCCCGACGGCGGGCGTGAGCGACGCGCCGCTGAAGGTGGCGCTGTTGCCGAGCGTGACCGTGCCCGTGCCGGTGCGGTTGTGCGTGCCGGCGGCGACGGCCGCGAGCCAGGGGCTGATGTGCGCGACGGTCGAAGCGGTCGGCCCGTTGTTACCGGCCGAGGTGGCGACGAAGACGCCGGCGTCGGCGGCGAAGAGGTACGCGACCTCGACGGCGTCGAGGTAGTTCGTACGCGTGCCGCTGATCGAGTAGTTGATAACGTCCACGCCGTCGGCGACGGCCTGGTCAATGGCGGCGACGCTGTCGGAGCTGTTGGCCCCGCACCCGCCCGCGCCGTTGTCCCAGCAGACCTTGTAGGCCGCGATGCGCGCGCGCGGCGCCATGCCCGTGGTCGAGCCGAAGAGGGCGGCGGCGCCCGTGGCCGGGACGCCGTTATTGCCGCCGGCGGTCGAGGCGGTGTGCGAGCCGTGGCCGTTGAAGTCGCGGGCCGAGAGGAACTCGTGCGGGAGCACGCTCCCGACGCCGCGGCCCTCGTAGAAGTACTGCGCGCCGATCAGCTTCTGGTTGCAGTTCGAGGCGGCGAACTCCTCGCCCGGCGTGCACTTGCCGTGCCAGCCGGGAATCTGGTGGTAGCCGAGTTTGCCTTCCTGGCTGTTCGGGCCGACGCCCGTCCGGTCGGAGAAACTCGGGTGCTCGGGCCAGATGCCCGAGTCGATGATGCCGATGATGACATCCTCGCCGGAGGTGCCGACGCCGCCGAGCTGATTCCAGAGGCCGTTCGCGGCGTCGAGGCCCAGGAACGTGGCGGTCGAGGAGGTGTCCATCGTCTGCTCGCGGTCGGCCTCCACGGAGAGGACGCCCGGGGTGGCGGCGAGCTTCGAAGCCTGGCCCCTCGTCAGTTCGGCGGTGAAGCCGTTGAAGGTGTAACGGTAGTCGTATAGCTTCCGCCCGCCGCCGACGTGGCTCAAGGCCGCGTCGTGACGCGAGTCGAGGTGGGCGGCGTACTTAATCACATCGGGGCTGTTCGGATCAATCTTCTTCCCCTTCGCGGGCTTGGTGGCGCGCAGCCCGGGGATGCCGCCTTTATACGCGACGACCGGGTCCTCCGACATGCGGACGATGTACTTGCCGGATGAGCTTTTGGCGGAGGCTGACGTTCCCTTGACGTTCGCGGCGGAATCAGACAGTTCCTCGTTACCGGCCGGGGCCACCTGCATGTGGGCCGGGATGGCTAAGGCCAGAAAAAGGCCGAACGCGAGGAACGTCGCGAGGGGGATTTTTATTCTACGCATCTTAGTCATTCGAGTATTTCCTTTCGGCGGAGGCGCTGCCGGAGACCTCACGCAGCGCGGGGGATGAACCGGGCAGGAAGAGGCGGGCTACTCCTGCGCAGGCGTAAGTCTTTAGGTTTCGGCTCGTAATAGGTCGGCGGAATTTTGGGGGCGTCGCGGTCTTGAGAGAGTCCTTCCGGATATGAAGGCGGCCCGGCGGCGTCAGCGGCGGCCGGGAGCCTGCGGCAGGCGGGGGGTGATGAAGAGTCGGTAAGATCAACGGCCGATTTCACTTCTTCGGTCGGCGCGCAGACAGAGGGCGCGGAAAAAAGTTGGTAATAAGTTTTAAGGCTTTTACCCGAGGCCGGAATACCTTCGGCGAAAGGCCAGTTAACGTGAGGCGTGCAGAGTAATGTAAGTCGCCCCGCCTGTCAAACCGTGGGGCGCACCGGGCGGGACTTTTTTTCGGCCCCGCGGGGCGCAGCCCGGCCCGGCCGAAACCTCTAGCCGGCCGAGAAGTGTCTCGCCTTCTCCGGCGTCGCTTTGAAAGTCACGCCCGACGGGCGCGCCCGCCGCTGCGGGGTCTCAACCCCGGCCCGCCTTCCGCGGCAAACAATCGGGGCCGGCGTTCATCACGCCGGCCCCTTTCTAACGCGGTCAGGCCGGAGCCTGGGCCGCGGTTCGTTTGACTACGGGGTGCTCGCCCCGCTGGCGCAGCTCTGGATCGCGCCCTTCTCGCTGCCGGTGATCATCCCGGCCTGCTTGAGTTGGTTCGCCAGGTGCGAGACGCCGCTCACGAAGTCGCCGTGGTTCGACGCGCCGGCGGCGAGTTGCTGAATCAGGTCGTTGAGCGTGCAGCCGCTCGTGAAGAAGACGTTCGGCACGCCGCTGTCGCAGCCGTCTATGACGACCGTCGGGCCGAAGTCCGAGGTGTCATCGCAGTCGGCGGCGGTGGCGAGGCCGTCGTTGTCGGCGTCGGGGAACCAGCCCACGTCACGCATCAGCTCCAGCGTCAGGTCGTCGGGAGCCGTCAGGTTGTGGGTCAGGTCGGGGTTAATGGCCGGCTCCATCAGGAGGTTGCGGAAGGCGATGGAGTCGTAGTGCGAACCCGAGGAGCCGCCCTGCACGGGGTTGGGCATGAACAGACGCGCCCGGCCGAGCGGGTCAGCGCCGGCGCGGATGCTGTTGTCCTTGCCGATGGAGGCGGTGACACCACCGGGCAGTTGACCGATGATGGCGAGGCCGTCGGCCCGCGACAGACTGACACTCGGGATCGTGACGGTCGGGTCAACGCCGGCCATCCCCGCGGGGCCGGCCGCCGCGTTGGCCGCGTTGTTGTAGATAATCACCCCGACGGCCCCGGCGTCCTGCGCGACCTTCGCCTTCACCACGAAGCCGCACGTCCCACGTTCGACCAACGCGATCTTACCGGAGACGGCCGCGGCGTTGGTGAGCGGCGTGCAGCCGTCGGTTGTGGCCGGGCCTGCGGCGTTCGCCGCGTCTAGCGCCGCCACCACGCCGGCCGTGACGGGCGCGGCGAGGTTGGGGATCGGCGTGCCGAAGGCCGCCGTCCCGAACTGGTAAGTCCCGGCGATGGAGGCCGGCGAGAGGACTCGCACTTCGGGGCTACCGAAGGAGAGCACGCTCGGCACCGCCGCCGTCACGTTCGGGCCGTCCCAGACGACGCGGCCGAAGCGGATGGCCGAAGCCTGGCGCTGCGCCTGCGTCATGTCGTTCCAGTGCAGGCCGTTGGTCGTGTCGAGCGTGTAGCGCGAGTAGACGTCGGTCTGCTGGGGGTAGAAGCGGCCGGTGTCCGGGTCGGTGAAGTTGCCGAGGTTCGCGCCGGTCGCCTCGGTCACGAAGTTCTGGAAGCCGAGGCCGTGGCCGAACTCGTGGAGGAGCACGGCGACGAGGTCGTTGAGCGGGCCGTGGTTGTTGTCGAGGCCGAGGTAGAAGTTGAAGTTGGAGCTGAACTGGGCGTTGATGTCCGGCGACGTGACGTCCATGTCACGGCCGGCCCGCTTGTCGGCGAGGGCCGAGCTGTACCACGTCTGCGGGAACTCCGAGCCGGGGAAGAGGCCGCTGCCCGTGAAGTCCGAGAAGACGTCCCACGCGCCGGCGCTGCCGAGCACGTTCGGGGCGAGCGGGTTGAAGGCCGCGACGATGAAGATCGGCTCCGGGCTGTCGAGGGTCGCGCCCCAGATGTCGGCGGCGTGCTGGAACGCGATCTGGCGCTGCTGCCCGAGCGTCGTCCCGGGGTTGCCGCCGACGGGGGCTGCCGGCGTCGGGTCGTTAAAGCCTTCGCCGGGGCCGTCGTTGATGATGATCACGATCTGGGCCGCGGCGTGCGCGCGGTCGGCGCCGACGAGGAGAAGCGCGAACAAGGCGAAGAGGGCGAAGGGGGTTTTGGCTGAGAAGATTTTCTTTCGCATCGTCGTTTCTCCTTACTGCGCTTGCTCCGCGCCCGCGTCCACGAGGCCGAGGAACTCGGCGGCTTCTTCAAAGTTGGTCACGCACTTCACTTCCATCGAGCCGTCGGCGCGGGGCCGGGCGATGGCGACGGGGCCGAAGCGCCCTTCGAGCGTCACCTGCTTGGTGCCGTCCGGGAGCGTCTTGGCCGTCAGGCCCTCGGTCGAGCGGCTCGTCATCTGCCGGAGCGTGGCGACCAGTTCCTGCGTCTCCGCGGCCGTCGGCTTCCTGACCTGGCCGGTCTGCTTGTCGACCGTGATCTCGCGGGTGGCGATGTAGGTCTTACCGTCGTCGGACTGCGGGGCGGCCTTCGGCGTCTTGAGCCGGCCGTTGCCCTGTCTGGACGCCTGCGTGAGGACGACGCCGAGGCCGAGCATCAAAGTGACCGTCGCGAGGATCGCGATCAGGCGGCGCTTCCCGCCTCGGGGGACTCTGTTGCGTGAGTTACTCATCTCTGTTTGGACTCCTTATCGGTTGGCAGAGTTTCGGGTCGGTTGCGGGTTTGCGAGAATCCTTCTAAGTATGAAGGCGGCCCGTCGCGGCGCGCGCGTGGGGCGGCCGGCGGGGCGGGGGAGCCTGTGGCAGGCGTATAACGAAGAGTCGGTAAGATCAACGGCCGAAATTCACTTCTTCGGTCGGCGCACGCGAGTCGAGGCCGTGCGGAAACGGTGTCGTGTTTTGGGGCTTTTACCCGAGGCCGGAATACCTTCGGCGAAAGGCCAGCGAACGATGTGGGCGGGAGAGTAATGCAAGTCGCCCCGCCTGTCAAACCGCCGCGCGCGCCGGCGCGAACTTTTTTCGCGGCCTCGGCACGTCGCGGCCTGCTGTGTGCGGCCCCTGGGTTGGAAAACTTCCGCCGCGACCCGGTGCAGTTGCTTGGTCTGACAGCCTATAAACGCCTAATAATTAAATCTTCCACAGCCTGGCGTCTTCGCATACACTGTCGGGCGTCTTTGCTGAGTCGGTGCGGACGGGGGTAATAGATGAATAAGTCGACCGCGGAGTTGGTTCTCGACCTGAAAAAAGTTGGGGCGGATGACGTGGCGCTGGTCGGGGGCAAGTGCGCGAGTCTGGGCGAGCTGTTCCGTTCGCTCTCGCCGAAGGGCGTGCGCGCGCTCGACGGGTTCGCGACGACGAGCGTGTCCTACCGGCGTCACCTCGCGTCGAACGACTTGGAGCGGCGGCTGCGCGAGGTCTTAAACGCGCTCGACCCCGAGGACAACTACTCGCTCAAGGAGGTGGGCCACAAGGCCCGCACGGCCGTGCTGGAGACGCCGCTGCCGGCGGAGGTGCGCGCGGCCGTGCTCGAAGGCTACCGCCGTCTCGAAGAACGCGCGCACCGCAACTGCGAGGTGGCCGTGCGCTCGTCGGCCACGGCCGAAGACTTGCCCGACGCCTCCTTCGCCGGCCAGCAGGACACCTACCTCAACGTCCGCGGGGCCGAGCGTTTGATTGATTCCGTCCACCGCTGCTTCGCCTCGCTCTGGACCGACCGCGCCATCTCCTACCGCGCGCGGATGGGCTTCGACCACTTCGAGGTCGCCCTCGCCGTCGGCGTCCAGCCGATGGTGCGCTCCGACCTCGCCTCGTCCGGCGTCATGTTCACGCTCGACACCGAGTCGGGCTTCCGCGAAGTCGTCACCATCAACGGCGCGTGGGGCCTGGGCGAGGCCATCGTGCAGGGCCTGGCGACGCCCGACGAGTGGGTCGTCTTCAAGCCGACGCTCAGGCAGGGCTACCGCTCCATCGTCAGCCGGCGGCTCGGCAGCAAGGAAGTGAAGATGGTCTACGGCCTCGAAGAGCGCGGCACGCGGGTGCGCGAGGTGGTCGACGCGCAGCGGCAGCGTTTCTCCCTCGACGACTACGAAGTCTTGCAGCTCGCGCGCTGGGCCTGCGTGATCGAAGACCACTACTCGGAGCGCGCCGGCCGCCGCCAGCCGATGGACATCGAGTGGGCGAAGGACGGGCGCACGGGCGAACTCTACGTCCTCCAGGCGCGGCCCGAGACCGTGCACTCGACGCGGCGCGAGAATTACGTCGAGACCTTCCGCCTGACGGGCGAGCACGGCGCGCCCCTCTGCACGGGCCAGGCCATCGGGCAGAAGGTCGCGCAGGGGCGCGTCCACGTCCTGCACGACCCCGACCACCTCACCGAGTTCAAGGAGGGCGACGTGCTCGTCACCTCGATGACCGACCCGGCGTGGGAGCCGATCATGAAGCGCGCCGCCGCCATCGTCACCGACCGCGGCGGGCGCACCTGCCACAGCGCCATCATCAGCCGCGAGCTGGGCCTGCCCTGCATCGTCGGCACCGGCGACGCGACGCACAAGCTCGGCGGCGGGCTGGAGATCACGGTCTCCTGCGCCGAGGGCGCGCAGGGCAACATCTACGAGGGGCTGGTCGAGTTCGCCGTCGAGCGCCACGCCGTCTCCGAGGAGGGCCGGCCGCGCACGCAAGTCCTGATGAACGTCGGCGACCCCGACCACGCCTTCTCCGTCGCGCAACTGCCGAACGACGGCGTCGGCCTCGCGCGGCTCGAATTCATCATCAACAACCACATCGGCGTCCACCCGATGGCGCTCGTCCGCTACCCGAAGCTCGCGCGCGAGGAGGACGTGAAGGAGATCGCGCGCCGGCTCGGCGAGGAAGACCCGCGCGAGTTCTTCGTCCGCCGGCTCGCCGAGGGCATCGGCCGCATCGCCGCCGCCTTCTACCCGAAGCCGGTCATCGTCCGCATGTCCGACTTCAAGTCGAACGAGTACGCGCGCCTCATCGGCGGGCGCGAGTTCGAGCCGGAGGAGGAGAACCCGATGCTGGGTTTCCGCGGCGCGTCGCGCTACTACGACGACCGCTACCGCGAGGGCTTCCGCCTCGAATGCCTCGCCCTCTGCCGCGTACGCGAGGAGATGGGGCTGACGAACGTGATGGCGATGATCCCCTTCTGCCGCACGGTCGAGGAGGGCGAGCGGGTGATCGGGCTGATGCGCGAGTACGGCTGCGCGCAGGGCGAGAACCAGTTGGAGATTTACGCGATGTGCGAGCTGCCGGCCAACGTCGTCTTCGCCGACGAATTCCTGCGCGTCTTCGACGGCTACTCCATCGGCTCGAACGACCTCACGCAGCTCGCCCTCGGCCTCGACCGCGACTCGGAGATGGTCGCCCACCTCTTCGACGAGCGCAACGGCGCGGTCGAGCGCATGGTGGCGCAGGCCATCGAGGCCGCGCGCCGCGCCGGCAAGAAGATCGGCATCTGCGGCCAGGCCCCCTCGGACTACCCCGAGTTCGCCCGCTTCCTCGTCGAGCGCGGCATCAACTCCATCTCGCTCAACCCCGACACCGTCGTCCAGACCACCAAGATCATCCTCGACGCCGAGGCCGAGTGCGCGCCCGCCCCAGAAGCGACCCAACTGCATAACGTATAATATGCGTTAGCCCGACCGCTGTAGGGCGAAGCCGGAGAG
>JALZHT010000145.1 GCA_030860645.1 Acidobacteriota bacterium | reverse complement strand
GGCGCGGACGACGCGGAAGGCGGCTCGGCCGCGGGCACCAGCCCCGAGGCGCAGGCGGCGATGGACAAGGCCGACCGCGCCCCGGAAGACTTCGACGCGCAGTTCGCCGCCGCGCAGGTCTTCTACAGGCTCCGCGACTTCGACAAGAGCGCCCTCTACCTCGACCGCGCGCTCGAACTCAAGCCGAAGGACTTCGGCGCGCTCGTCCTGATGGGCAACGCCAAGTATGACGCGGGCGACTACGAGGCGGCCGCCGCCTTCTACGAGCGCGCCCTCGCCGTCCGGCCCGACTCGCCCGACGTGCGCACCGACCTCGGCAACACCTACTTCAACCGCAAGGACTTCGACCGCGCGCTGGCCGAGTACCGCAAGTCGGTCGCCGTTGACCCGACGCACGCCAACAGCTGGCGCAACATCGCCGCCGCCGCCCTCAACAAGCGCGACAAGGCCGCCGCCGCCGAGGCCGTCGAACGCCTCGCCGCCCTCGACCCGCAGAACCCCGACCTCGACAACTACCGCCGCCGCGTCGCCGAACTCCCCTGAACAAAAGTTTCGAGTTTAAAGTTTCGGGTTTCGAGTTAAGAAGATTGTCTTTAACTCGAAACCCGCAACTCGGAACTCGAAACTTTTAAATCACCGGACGGACTTCATCCACTCCAGACAGCTTTGCAGGTGTTCGCGCATCCCCGCCGCGCTGTCTTGATGGATGCGGCCGTGGCCGGGCAGCACCCACTCGAAGGTGTAGTCCAGGAGCTTCTCCATCGAGCGCGTCTGCGCCTCCCAGGAGTACCAGCAGACGCTGCGGAAGGCGGTGAGCGTTTGGCGCGCGGGCGACCAGGCGAGGTGGTCGCCGGTGAAGAGGTACTTATCGCGGTAGAGCAGGACGGCGTGGCCGCGGGTGTGGCCGGGCGTCGGGATGACGTTTAAATCCGGGTCGAGCCGGACGGCCTCCCCGCCCTCGACGACGCGCTCGACGCCGTAGCGCGCGGCGTTGTCGTCGCGGTGCATGACGCGCGCGGCCCCGAAGTGGCGGGCGAAGCGCTCGTGGTCGGCCACGTCGTCGCGGTGCGTGAGGAAGATGGTGCGGACGCCGCCGAGCGCCTCGACGCGGCGGACGAGTTGGCGGTTGAAGCGGGGCGAGTCAACGAGGACGTTGCCGCCCTCCGCCTCGGGCCGCACGATCAGGTAGCTCCACGCGCCGAAGCTCGACTCGGCCGTGAAGCCGCAGAAGAAGACGTTCCCGTCAATTCTCTCGGGGAAGGACTCGACGGCCGCGCGCGCGTCGTGCCTCCCTTCCGCGCCGATGCTGCCGGTCGGGCAGGCGACTAAGGCCTGGAGCGCGCGGAAGGTCTCGGCCGCGTCGGCGGGCTGGCGGTAGACGCTCGACTGGTCGCCGTGGTCGCGGAAGACGTGCGGCGCAATCTGGCGGCACGCGTCGCAATCAATGCACGTGTCGTCCACGTAAAAGTCGCCGGGCACGTTCTCCGCGAGCCGCTTCGCCGGGTTAGCCATAAAAAAGTTTCGAGTTGCGCGTTTCGGGTTTCGAGTTCAGAAACATTCTAAAACTCGGAAGGCTAAACTCAAAAAGCGCGTTCGCCGCCCCAGCCACAAAAGAAGAACTCGAAACCCGAAACGCGCAACTCGAAACTTTATCGGGGCGGCAGCGCCCCGCGGATGAAGTCGGCGACGGCGTCCATGTATTTCGCGCCGCCGACGGCGGTGAGGTCGTTGTGCCCCGCGCCCGGGACGATGTGCAGGCGCTTCGGTTCGGGCGCGGCCGCGTGGAGCGCGCGGCCCTGCTCGGCGGGGATTACCTCGTCGCGGTCGCCGTGGGCGACGAGCACGGGGCACCCGACGCGCGGGAGTTTGCCGACCGAGTCGAACTTGTTCCGCGTCAGGCGCGCGACCGGGCGCGGCAGCCACGGCAGGATCGTCCGCGCCATGTCGCCGGCCGAACTCAGGCCCGATTCGAGGACGAGCGCGCCGCAGGGCTTGCGCGCGGCCACGTCAACGGCGGCCGCCGTGCCGAGCGACTGGCCGTAGAGGACGACCCGCCCGGGGGGCGCGCCGCGCCCGCGCACGGCGAAGTCGTAGGCCGCGTCGGCGTCCTCGTAAATCCCGCGCTCGTCGGAGACCGAGCCTTCGCTGCGGCCGTAGCCGCGGTAGTCGAAGAGCAGCACGTCGAAGCCGCGCGCGGCCAACTGCTCGCCGACCCAGCCGACGTAACTGATGTTGCCGCCGTTGCCGTGGAAGTAGACGACCGTGGCCGCGGCCGGCTGCGCCGCAGCACGCACGAACCACCCGTGGAGGCGCGAGCCGTCGGCCGTCTCGAACCAAACGTCCTCGCCCCCCCGCGGGACTTGCCAACTGCCGCCCCACGGCGCGCGCTCCGGGTGGAAGGTGACAGACGCCTCGAAACGTCGCAGCATAATGAAACCGACGGGCAGCCCGATGAGCGCGATAGTCAGGACGGAAAGCATCGCCAACGACAGCGCCCGCCGCCGCTCCCCGCGGCGCAGCGCCTTGTATGAGTCAGTAAAAAACATTTGCCGGCCGAGAGTGGTTCAATTCGTAGTTGAGCTTCGGCGCGTCGCCGCTTCAACACGGAGGGCACGGAGGACACAGAGAAGAAATTGATTTCTCTGTGCCCTCCGTGCTCGCCCTGTGCCCTCCGTGTTGAAAATTCCCTTCCGCCATGCTCAAGCCCGTACACGCCCGCGGCCGTGGCCGGGTCACTTTCTCTCAACCGACCCACTTTCCAGATAATCGAGCAGGACGTTCGACATCACCTTGACGCCGACGACGAGGCTCTCTTCGTCCACGTCGAACTCGGGCGTGTGCCAGCCGGCGGTGATGCCGCGGGCGCGGTTGCCGACGCCGAGGAAGTAGTAGAAGCCGGGCACGACCTTCTGGTAGTAGGCGAAGTCCTCGGCGGGCATGAAGGGCTTGATGGCGAGCGCGTTCTTCTCGCCGACGGCGCGGCGGATGGCGGGGAGCGTCTGCTCGACCAGCGCCGGGTCGTTGTAGGTGACGGCCGCGTTCTCCTCGAACTCCACCTCGGAGGTCGCGCCGTAGGCGGCCGTCACGTTCTGCACCGTCTCCCTCATCAAGGCTTGCGCCCGCGCGCGCACCGCCTCGCTGAGCGTCCGCATCGTGCCCTCCATCTTCACCTCGGGGGCGATGATGTTGAAGCGGTTGCCGCCGTGAATCTGCCCGACCGAAATCACAATCGGCTCCAGCGGGTCAATGCGCCGGCTCCGTATGTTCTGGATGGCGGTGACGCACTCGGCGGCGACGACGATGGAGTCCACGCCGTTGTGCGGCTGCGCGCCGTGCGAGCTTTTGCCGCGGACGGTGATCGTGAACCTGTCGGAGGAGGCCATCGCCGGCCCCGAGTGGTAGCCGATCTGCCCGGCCTGCACGTTCGGCTCGGTGTGGAGGCCGAAGATGGCCTGCGGGCGCGGGTTCTCCAGCGCGCCCTCTTTAATCATCAGCTTCGCCCCGCCCTCCTCGCCCGCGGGCGCGCCCTCCTCGGCCGGCTGGAAGATGAACTTGACCGTGCCGCGCACCTCCTCGCGCATCTTCGTCAAGACCTCGGCCACGCCCAGCTCGACCGTCGTGTGCACGTCGTGGCCGCAGGCGTGCTTGACGCCCGGGTTGCGCGACTTGTAGGGCACGTCAATCGTCTCCTCGATGGGCAGCGCGTCCATGTCGGCGCGGACGGCGACGACGGGGCCGGGACGCCCGCCGACGAGCAGCGCCGTCACGCCGTGGCGGCCGACTTTGGTTTTAATGTCGGTGAGGCCGAGCGCCTTCAAACGCTCGGCGACGACGCGGGCCGTCCGCTCCTCGCGGTTCGACAGCTCCGGGTGCATGTGGAAGTCGCGGCGCTGCGCGACGAGCTGTTCGCGCAAAGCCTCGGCCTCGCGCGCCACGCGCTGCGTGCGGTCTTCGCGCGCCGAGCCATTCGTCACCTTCGAGTCGGCCCGCGGCCCGAAGCTAATCGTTGCTGACACCAATAAGGCGGCGAGGCAGAAAGTTCGTTTCATTGAGTCACCCCGACGGAAGCAATGTAGAACGCGCCCGAGGTCTGTAGGGGCAGGGCTTGTCCCTGCCCGCTCAAGACCCGCGACATTCGAGTTGAATTTGTCCCATCATCGCGGGCAGGGACAAGCCATGCCCCTACAGACCTCGGGTACGCGCCACCCTCGATGGAGTCTTGGCGGCCGGCGTGAGCCGCCTGTGTCGCTGTTCTCAGCGCGTGTAATCGCGCTGCGTGCGGCGGTAGAGGGTGATGCCGAACCAGAGTTCCCAGAAGAGGGCGAGGGTGACGAGGGCGGCGACGACGGCGACGAGCGTCGAGTCCGTCACCTTCTGCACGACCACGTAGACGCCGCCCGAAAGCCCCAGCGCCAGAGGCACCAGCGCCGCGACGACCATCTTCGACGCGAAGCGGTGGAAGTGCTCGGTCTCCTCGCCCTGCTCGACGATGCGGTGGTAGGCCGCCGGCGTCATCAGCAGCACGACCGTCACGGCGATGAACCCGAGGCTCGCCAGGTGGACGTACTTCGAGACATCGGGCAGCCGTTCGAAGCTCTCGGTCAGGACGGCGATGAGTTGGAAGCCCAACAGCGCCTGCGCGCCCGGCAGCACCACGCGCGCCTCCGTCAGGACGTGCTTGATCTTGTCGCTCAGGCTCGCCCCGCCGCCGCCGGGGCCCCCGCCCTCTTCCGCCTCCGCCTTCCGTGACTCCATCTGCGCCTCCAGAATCTCCGGCGCGCGCTCGCGCCGCATGTACATCTCCAGCAAGTACCAGAAGAAGATCGCCAGGACGAACGCCAGCAGCCCCGCCGCCACGCCCCACTTGCGGCCGAGAATCTTCTCGCCCGCCATGAACAGGTCGAGGCCGAGGCCGAAGGCGAAGGGCAGGAGCGCCCACTCCAGCAGGCGGCTCGCGTAGCGGTGCAGTTCCTCCGTGTCCTCGCCGCGCTCGACGAGGCGGTGGTAGGCCGCCGGGGCGATCAGAAGGCCCAGCGCGAGCAGCATCATCCCCAGCCCGCCCGTCTTGAGCAGCCGCGTGATGAGCGGCAGCTTGTCGAAGCCCGACTCGAAGAACGAGCGGAACTGGAGGCCGAGCACGATCTGCGCGGCGAGGACGAGCATCCGGCTCTCGTCGAGGACGTTGCGGATTCTGTTCTTGAGTTGTGCCATCTACGACTCTTCGGCGTGACTGTCGCGGGCCGACGATTCCTTGTAGAGCCGCGCCAGCTCGCGCCTCAAGACCTTGCCGGTCGGCCCCTTCGGCAGAGAGGCGGCGAAGCGGACGACCTTCGGGCACTTGAAGTCGGCGAGGTGTGCGCGGCAGTGCGCGAGGATTTCTTCAGCGTCCGCGGCCCGGCCCGCCCTGAGCACGACGAAGGCCGCGACCTCCTCGCCGTACAGCTCGTCGGGGACGCCGAAGGCCGCCGCCTCGGCCACGGCCGGGTGCCGGTAGAGCACCTCGTCGATCTCGCGCGGGTAGATGTTCTCGCCGCCGCGGATGATCATATCGGACTTGCGGTCAACGATGTAGAAGAAGCCTTCCGCGTCGCGGTAGCCCACGTCGCCCGTGTGGAACCAGCCGCCGCGGAAGGCCCGGCGCGTCGCCTCCTCGTTCTTGTAATAACCCTTGAAGACGTTCTCGCCGCGCAGGACGATCTCGCCCGCCTCGCCGTCGGGCACTTCACGGTCGTCCTCATCCACGACGCGCATCTCGTTGCCGATGGGCAGCCCGCACGAGCCGGGGCGGCGGCGCGCGTCCGGCGGGTTGAAGGTCGAGCGGCAGGTTGATTCCGACAGGCCGTAGCCTTCGACGACCAGGCAGCCGAACGTCTCCTCGAAGCGCCGCAGGACTTCCGCCGGCACGGGCGCGCTCCCGCACATGGCGAAGCGGAGGCGTCTGGTGTCGAGGTCGGCGGGGACGCCTTCGGGGTAGGTCGCCAAAAGCATCGAGAGCATCGTCGCCACCGAGCCGAAGGAGGTGACGCCGTAGTCGGAGACGACGCGCCAGAAGCGCGAGGCCGAGAAGCGCGGGCTGACGACCGTCGAGCCGCCGGCGTAGAGCGCGCTCATGGTCGTCACCGAGACGGCGTTCATGTGGAAGAGCGGCATCACGGTGAGGAGGCGGTCGTCCTCCGCGAAGCCGAGCCACGCCGTGATCTGCCGCGCGTTGGCGAGCAGGTTGCCGTGCGTGAGCAGGCAGCCCTTCGGCCTCCCCGTCGTCCCCGAGGTGTAGATGATGACGGCCTCGTCCTCGCGCGTGAGGTGAAGGTCGCGCCAGTCTTCATTCACTCCCGCCCGGTGCGGCGCGGTCGCCCCGTCCCAGTCGTCGAAGACGAGGATGTTCTTGAGTGCCGGCACACGCCCGCGCAGGCCCTCGGTCAGCGGGAGGAATTCCGTGTTCACCAGGAGTAGCTTCGCCTCGGAGTCGCCGACGACGTAGGCGATCTCGTCGGGCTTGAGGAGCGAGTTGACGGGGCCGGCGAGCGCGCCCACCTTGAAGCAGGCGAAGTAGGCGATGACGTACTCGGCCCCGTTCGGGAGCAGCAGGCTGACGCGGTCGCCCTTTGAGACGCCCGCGGCGCGGAGCAGGCGGGCCGTGCGATTCACCGCCGCGTCGAACTCGCGGTAGGTGAAGTCGCGCCCGTCGGCCTCGCTGCTGAGGAACGTCTTGTCGGGGGCCGCGGCAGCGCGCAGTTCGAGCAGTTCGCGGAGGTTTTGCGGCATCCTCGCCCCTGCGTCAGGCCAAAAATAGTCGCCTCGGCGCGCGCCCGCTGTGCTATATTTTCCCGGTTTCGTGGGGAAACAGGCGAAGCGCGTGCCGAAGGAGCTTGAGAGCGCTCCCCAGCTTACCGAACACGCCCCCAATTCACAAAGAAAGATTAAGTTTCGAGTTTCAAGTTTCGAGTTTCGAGTTCGCGGTTACACCTTTCAGGTTTCTCCGCGGGCGCCTGCAACTCGGAACTCGGAACTCGGAACTCGAAACTTTCGTCATGGAAATTTATCGTAACTTCATCGGCGGCCAGTGGGTCGAATCCGCCTCGACGGAGCGCGCCGAGAACGTCAACCCGGCCGACACGGGCGACCGGCTCGGCGTCGTCCGCCTCTCGACGCGCGAGGAGGCCGCCCGCGCCGTCGAGGCGGCGGCCGAAGCCGCCCGCGGCTGGCG
>JALZHT010000803.1 GCA_030860645.1 Acidobacteriota bacterium | reverse complement strand
GCTCGACACGCCGCCCGTGGTGCCCGCGTTCGTGCCGCGCGGGGAGGCGGAGGCGTTACCCTGCGTCCCGCCCGAGTAGACCCGCGGCCCGCGGCCGCCGGGGCACGAGTTGCACTGGTAGCCGTTCGGGATGTAGAGCCAGCTCCAGTAGGAGTGGCCGTAGGGCGAACCCCAGCTCGCGTAGAACGGCAGGAACGTGTAGCACCGGCCGCGCGGGTTGAAGTACCAGACGCCGTGCAGCCTGGGGAAGAGCGGGCTGTCGAAGCCGTCGAAGGCGGCGGCGGCCTGGCGCGCCGAGAGCTTTTCGTTCAGCTTCGCCAGCTCCCGGCCGCGCTCGCGGCTCCACAAGTCGAGCGCGTCGCGATCCTTCTTCTCGAACTTCGCCTTCGCCACCTCCGGCAGCCCCGCCTCGCCCGCGCGCACGACGTGGCCGCCCTTGACGAGCAACTCGCCCGCGCCGACCAGCACGCGCCCCTTCTGGACGCCGACCTCGGTCACGCCCGAGGGCAGGACGTTGAAGCGGTAGATGCCGCTGCGGACGATGCGGACGCGCGTCTGCGGCGTCTCGACGAGGATGGAGAGGTCGGTCTCGCGGTAGCCGGTCGCCTCGACGACGGCGCTGCCGCGCGTCAGCTTCAGGCGCAGGTCTTCGAGCGAGGCGTCGGCCAGCTCGAACTGCGCGCCCTCGCCCAGCCGGAGGTACGAGCCGGGGTTGAGCAGCAGCTCGACGCGGCCGCCCGCCCCCGTCCTGACGGCGTCGCCGCTCTTCAACTCGTCCTTGTCCGAGAGCGCGTGCCACGCGGCCTCGCCCTCGCGGTTGTACTCGACCCTGCCGGACAGGAAGTTGACGCCGCCGGCGCGCGCCGAGATTACGCGCGCGTCTTTGACCTGCGTCTGCGCGCCCGCGCCGACGGCGCACGCGGCGGCGAAAGCCAGCGCCAGCAGGGCGCGCAGCGAGGGCTTCAGAGTGTTTCTCATAGAGGCTTCTTCCTTTTTGCAAACGGGCCGGACGGGAGACGATTTGACGCGGCCCCAGCATAACCCCGAACAGCGCGCGCCAGCAAGAGAGCTATGGAAGGCCGAATAAAATTGTAGGGCGAAGAAAACGCGGAAGTCGGAACGCGGGGCGATGAACTGAAAGACGAATTGATTTCAGTTCATCGCCCCGCGTTCATCGTTTCGAGGCGGCGGTGACAAGCCCTGCCCCGGCGGTCTTTCGTGCGCGGCAAGTTTGGGTCGGAATGTCTTAGCGTGCCAACGCTAGTCGCAGCGCGTCGGCCACGTCTTCCGCTGAGCCGCGGAGGACGAGCACGGCTTCGCCTTCGAGGCGGACGTAGGTGAGCACGCCGCCGTCGCGCCAAGCCTGCTGCTCCGCGCCGTCGGGCGCGAAGGCGATCACCTCGGGGGCGGCCCGCCGGCCCTGGAGGGCGTTGAAGGAGCGGTAGAACTCTTTCGCGTCCGCGGCCTTGTCCCAGGCCGTCTTCCAGACGAAGAGCGGCGCGCGGCCCTCGCGCTCGAAGAGGAAGGAGCAATCGCCGCCCCAGCCGGCCGAGGCGCGCACGGCTTCCCCGACGGGCACGCCCGCCAGCAGCGCGCCGCGCACGCCGATCTCCCCGATGGGCGTCGCCGCCGTCAGCCTCCAGCCCTCGCGCGCGAAGCCCTCGACGTTCACGGAGACCTCCCGCGGCGCTTCGTTCGCGGCGTACTTCTCCGGGTGCAAAACCTGCTCGGACGAGGCGGGCGGGCGGCGGAAGATGTCGTCGGCGCTGACCGGGGGGCTTGCCCGGCGCATCGCCTCGACGAAGCGCAGGCCGTCGCGGTAGCGGAAGACGAAGGTCTCGGTGAGCAGCGGCGGGAAGAGCGCGCCGACGCCGCGGCGGTAGGGCGCGAAGCGCTCCTCCTCGCGGCGCGCCATCTGCTCGGGCGTCAGTCGCGCCCACGCCTCGCCGAACTGGAGCCGGCGCTCGACGCTCATCGCGTCGCCCTCGACGAGCGCGAAGAGCGCCTCGGCGCGGTCGAAGTTGTAGGGGCGCGCGAGGAGCAGTCGGAGCAGATCGAAGTGCTGATCCTGGAGCGCGTGAACGAGTTCGTGCGTGAGCAGCGGTTCATCCTTGAACGCGCCGCGCGGGCCTTCGGAGACGAGCAGCACCTGCTTGTCGAGCGGCGAGTAGGTCGCGCCCGCGGTGGCCGCCGTGAAGCTGACGGCGAGCGCGGCGAGGTCGGTGCCGGCGGGCAGCATCCCGCCCGCGACGGCGAGGCCGCCGAGGCCCTTGAGGTCGTCGGTGGCGAGCACGTCGGCGATCTCCTTCGTGCGCGTGCCGTACTCCCAACCGGACAACTCCGTCATCCCGACCTCGCCGCGCCACTCCAGGCCGCGGGCCAGCGCCGTCTTCGCCATCGCGCGCTCGCGCATGGCGCGCAGGCGCGGCCCGAGAG
>JALZHT010000144.1 GCA_030860645.1 Acidobacteriota bacterium | reverse complement strand
GACCGAGAGCGTGCGCGGCGTCAAAAGTTATTTGGGCGGGAAGGGCGCGCAGGGGCCGGAGGGTGAGCGCGTCCTGCGCGGCGAGGTGCACGACCCGACGGCGCACCGGATGGGCGGCGTCGCCGGGCACGCCGGGCTGTTCTCGACCGCCGACGACCTCGCCGTCTTCTGCCAGATGCTCCTCGGCGGCGGCGAGTACAACGGGGCGCGCATCCTCAGCCCGCTCGGCGTCGAGGAGATGACGCGGCCGCGGCAGGTGACGGAAGACGGCGGCGCGCGCGGACTCGGGTGGGACATCAACACCAGCTTCTCGACCAACCGCGGCGACCTCTTCCCCGTCGGCTCGTTCGGCCACACGGGCTTCACGGGCACCTCCGTCTGGATTGACCCCGCGACCGAGACCTTCGTCGTCTTCCTCTCGAACCGCGTCCACCCCGAAGGGCGCGGCGACGTGACGCCGTTGCGCGCGCGCGTGGCGAACATCGTCGCCGGCGCGGTGACGGACAAACTCGCGGCGCAGGTCGAGGCGCGGCTCCAGCAGCGGCGGTACTTGCAGGACATGCTCGCCGGCTTCACGCGCTTCACCGCCTCGCTCGAAGAGGCGCGCGAGGCGGAGGCGGCCGGCCTGCTCGCGCCCGCCGACGCCGAAGTCCTGAACGGCGTCGACGTGCTCGCGCGCGACGGCTTCAAACAGCTTCAGGGCATGCGGGTCGGCCTCATCACCAACCACACGGGGCGCGACCGCCGGGGGCGCGCGACCATTGACGTGCTGCGCGAGGCCCCCGGCGTCAAGCTCGTCGCGCTCTTCTCGCCCGAGCACGGCATCCGCGGCGCGCTCGATGACAAGGTTTCAGACTCCGTGGACGAGAAGACCGGGCTGCCGGTCTTCTCGCTCTACGGCGAGACGCGGCGGCCGAAGCCGGAGCAGTTGAAGGGGCTTGACGCGCTGGTCTTCGACATCCAGGACATCGGCACGCGCTTCTACACCTACATCTCGACGATGGGCTACGCCATGGAGGAGGCGGCGAAGGCCCGCCTCCCGCTCTTCGTGCTCGACCGCCCGAACCCCATCAACGGCGCGGAGGTGGAAGGCCCCGTGGCCGACGCCGACAAGCTCTCGTTCATCTCCTACCACACCATCCCCGTCCGCCACGGCATGACGGCCGGCGAGCTGGCGCGGCTCTTCAACGAGCAGCGGCAGACGGGGTGCGACCTGCGCGTCGTGAAGATGGAGAACTGGCGGCGCGGGATGTGGCTCGACGCGACGGGGCAGACCTGGGTCAACCCCTCGCCGAACATGAGGAGCCTGACGGGGGCGACGCTGTACCCGGGCGTCGGGCTTTTGGAGACGACGAACCTGTCGGTCGGGCGCGGGACGGACACGCCTTTCGAGGTGGTCGGCGCGCCGTGGCTCGACGGGCAGAGGCTGGCGGCGTACCTGAACGCGCGGGGACTAGCCGGCGTGCGCTTCGTGCCCGTGCGGTTCACGCCGCGCGCCTCGGTCTTCCGCGGCGAGGAGTGCGGCGGCGTCAACCTCGTCGTCACCGAGCGCGCGCGCTTCCGGCCCGTCCGCGTCGGCGTCGAGGTGGCGGTCGCGCTCCGCCGCCTCTACCCGGCCGAGTGGAAGGTGGAGGACTACCTGCGCCTGCTCGCCAACGCCGACACGCACGAGCGCGTCAGGCGGGCCGACGCGCCCGACGAGATCGCGCGCTCGTGGGACGAGCGCCTCGCCGAGTTCAATCGTGCCCGCGCGCGCGCCCTGCTTTACCGCTAACCGCTTTCATCCGTCAGGAGGGAACTCATGCGCACCGCCCGCCGGGCTTTGATACTTTCCGCCGTCCTGCTCCTGCTCCCGCTTCGCGCGCCCGCGTGGCACGACGTGGGCCACATGCTCGTCGCGCAGATCGCGTACCTGCGGCTCACGCCCGCGGCCAAAGGGCGCGTCGACAAGCTGCTCGTCACGCCCGAGGGCCGCCGGCCGCTGATTCACCTGTGCGCCGGCTACTACATGGCCGCGACCTGCGAGAAGACCTACGACCCCGTCACCATCGCCGTCTGGATGGACGACTTCCGCGGCGACTCGCTCACGGACGAGTACGACCCCTGGCACTACATCAACCACAAGCCCTTCTTCGACGGCATCCCCGCCCGCACCGACGTCGGCCCCGAGCCGGTCAACGTCCTCGACCGCATCAACTGGGCCGTCAACACCCTGCGCCGCGGGACGGGGCGCGACCGCACCGACGCCGAGACGCTCGGCTTCCTCTACCACCTCGTCGGCGACGTGCACCAGCCCCTGCACGCCACCACGCGCTACACGGCCGCCCTCCCCGACGGCGACATGGGCGGAAATCTCTTCCGCCTCAAGGCGACCGACGGCTCCCCGGCCACGAGCCTCCACTTCTTCTGGGACGCGGCCGCCGGGGCCTTCGGCTTCGAGGGGCCGCGCCGCCCGCTCGACCCGGCCGCCCGCGCCCGCCTCCGCTCGCTCGCCGACGGGTTGATGAAGGAGCACCCCGCCGACTCGCTCCCCGCGGCGAAGGATTTGGAGCCGCTCAACTGGGTCGAGGAGAGCAACCAGCTCGCCCGGCGCGTCGCCTACGCCAACATCAAGGAGAACGAGACGCCTTCGAAGGCTTACACGGACGAGGCGCGGCGCGTCTCGCGCCTGCGCCTCGCGCTCGCCGGCTACCGCCTCGCCGCCCTCCTCAACTTGCTCTTCGTCGAGCCGCCGCCGGCCGCGCCGCCGCGCTAGAGTAGTGTTCAAATGGGTGGAGGGCGTCGGATGTGTCTGTAGGGGCAGGGCAAGGCCGCGGCCCGCCGCGGTTCGATTGATTCGACGTTGACGTTGATGAGTCTTGAGTGGGCAGGGACAAGCCCTGCCCCTACAGTCTTCACGCCCGCCCGACGTTCAATCGAAAACTGCTCAAGACGGAGGGACGGCCGTCGGTCGAGGTATGCGCGCCCCGGGGCGCGAAACAATTCCGCTTATTCCTGCCATAAAATCTTTTAGCTTTAATTATGGGACGGCGTTCATTAAAATGGACGCCAAGCCGCAGCAGGCGTCCGCCCCATTCGGTTTCAAAGGTTTCAAGAGCAAGTTGAAAGCCGTCGCTTGAAAGCCGCCGCCCTCCACACGCGGGGCCGGGCGCACGTCGGAGACACGGAAGCGGGCGGGCCGAGGCCACCCCGCCCGCGCTTCCCACGCTTTCGGCCGGCAGTCCAACACCTGATTGAGGAGCCCAACATGAGAAGACACAGCCTGGCCCGCCTCGCCCTGTGCGCGGCGCTACTGTTGACCCCGGCCGGCGTCGCGCTGGCGCAGGGCACGGCCTCGCGCGTGACCGGCACCGTGCTCGACCAGACGGGCGCGGCCGTCGAGGGCGCGACCGTGACGCTCACCCACGAGGCGACGAACGTCTCCTTCAACACGCAGACGACCCCGACCGGCAATTACGTCTTCGACTCCGTGCAGGTCGGGACCTACACGGTGGCGGTCGAGAAGCCGGGCTTCCGCAAGTTCGTCTCGGGCGGCAACCCCGTGAACGTCAACCAGCCGGCGACCGTCGACGTGACGCTGGAGCCGGGCGACATCGCCGAGACGGTGACGGTGCAGGCGGCGGCCGAGCTGGTGCAGACCTCCAGCTCCGGCAACTTCGGCAACACGGTCGAGCAGCGGACGCTGGAGACGCTCCCCATCGTCGGCGTGCGCGGGCGCAACCCGCTCAGCCTGATTAATTTTCAGCCGGGCGTCGTAAGCGGGGCCAACACGGGCGGCGGCATCCACGTCCACGGCGCGCGCGACCGCGCCTTCAACTTCACGCTCGACGGCATAGACATCAACGAGTCGAGCGCCGGCGGCTCGAACTTCACGCCGCTGCGGCCCAACCCCGACTCGCTGACCGAGTTCCAGGTCGTGACCAGCAACTTCACGGCCGAGCTGGGGCGCAGCAGCGGCGCGCAGGTGACGCTCGTCACCCGGTCGGGGACGAACGAGCTGCACGGCAACCTCTTCGAGTTCTACCAGACGCCCCGCTTCATCGCCAACGAGTACAACAACAACCTCAACGGCACGCCGCGCGGCCAGTTCGTCCAGCACATCTTCGGCGGCAGCCTGGGCGGCCCCGTCGTCTTCCCGTCCCTCTACAACGGGCGCAACAAGACCTTCTTCTTCTTCAACCTCCAACTCCTGCGCACCTCGCAGAGCATCGCCCGCACCCGCACGGTGCTGACCGAGACGGCGCGGCGCGGCATCTTCCGCTACGTGGCGGGCGGGCGCAACAACCCGGCCGGCGTGACGGGCGCGTCCGTGGACGCCGGCGGCAACCCGCGCCTCCCGCCGTGCGGCGGGGGCGTGACGACCAACTGCATCGCCAGCTACAACGTCGCCGCCAACGACCCGACGGGCCTCGGCCTCGACCCGGCCGTCCAGCAGCTCCTCGCCCTGACGCCCCTGCCGAACAACTTCACGGCGGGCGGCGACGGCCTGAACTTCGCCGCGTTCACCTTCCTCGCCCCGCAGACCGAGCGGCAGTACGACATGGCCTTCAAGATTGACCACGCCTTCAACGAGCGCAACACGATGTACGTGCGCTACGCGCAGGGCGAGCAGAACACGCTCGGCGACTCGGGCAACGGCAACACCAACACCGGCCTCATCACCGGCAACGCCGGCGGCCCGCAGGCGTTCCCCGACTCGCCGCGCAACATCGACACGCTGCGCAACCCGAAGAACCTCGCGGTCAACTACCGCTGGACGCCCTCGCCGACCGTCACCAACGAGTTCGTGGCCGGCTTCAACCGCTTCACCTTCAGCTTCAACAACGCCGACCCGGAGGCCGAGCAGAACTCGCCCGTCCGGTTCGACTGCCCGTTCTCGGGCACGTCCGGCTGCCTCGACATCACCAACCCGCTCGACAACACGCCCACCGTCAACAACGCGCGCAGCCTGCGCACCTACCAGTTCGTGGACAACCTGAGCTGGCTGCGCGGCTCGCACACCTTCAGGTTCGGCACCAACCTGCGCTTCCAGCAGCACCTCGACGACCGCGGGCAGGCGGCCGGCCTCTACGTCAACCCGCAGGTGGACTTCAGCCGGGTCACGAACCCGCCGCCCTCCGCGCTGACCTCGCCGGCCGGCATCAACACGGCCAACGACCAGCCGCGGCTCCGCAGCTTCTACAACGTCCTGCTCGGGCGCGTCGGCAACGTCGGGCAGGGCTTCGTCGCCGACGCCGGCGGCGACGCCTTCGGCCCCGCCGGCTCGCGCTTCCCCTTCGACGCGCGCTACCCCGAGTACGACTTCTACGGGCAGGACACCTGGAAGCTGCGCCCGAACCTGACGCTTGACTTCGGGCTGCGCTGGGAGGCCAAGCCGTCGCCGAGTTCCGCGGGCGACCTCCCCATCCTGCGCCCCGAGCGGCCCGTCCGCCTGGGCGAGGCCCCCGCCAACAACCTGCGCTGGGTCGAGGGCGATCTCTACGACGGCGACTGGAACAACTTCGCCCCGGTCGTCGGCTTCGCGTGGGACCCGTTCGGGGACGGGAAGACGAGCGTGCGCGGCAACTTCCGCCTCGCCTACGACCGCACGAACACCTTCGTCTTCTCCTCGTTCATCTTCAACACGGCCCCGGGCGCGACCGTCGGGGTCATCAACTCGACCTTCGGCGCGCAGCCGAACGAGCAGGGCCGCCTGCGCTTCGGGCTGCCGGCGCTCGCGCCGCCCGCCTCGGTGACGCCGCAGGCGCTGCGCCAGCCGCCCCCGTTCTCCAACAACAGCACCACGGTCGTCGACCCGAGCCTCCGCTCGCCGAAGACCTACCAGTGGGGCGCGAGCCTCCAGCGCGAGGTGGGCTGGGATTCCGTCGTCGAGGTGAACTACATCGGGCGCAAGGGCGTCGGCCTCTACGGCGCTTACGACGTTAACCAGGTCAACATCTTCGCCCGCGACCCGCGCTTCGGCGAGAGCTTCCTCGACGCCTTCAAGGCGCTGCGCGCGAGCCCGACCGCGACCAGCCCGCTGATTAACGCGCTGCTCACCGGCAACCCCGCCAACAACGCCGGCACGACGCAGTTCCGCTCACTCTTCTCTTCGGAGCTGAACCTGGGGTCGGTGGCCTCGGCCGCCGACGCGCTCGCGCGCCGCCTGACCCCCGGCTCCAGCACCGTGCCCGTCATCGTGACGAACGGCTTCAGCCCCTTCTTCTTCCGCCCATACCCGCAGTTCTCCGGGGCGGTGAACGTCATCGACAGCAACGACTTCTCGGTCTACAACGCGCTGGAGGTGCAGTGGAGCCGCCGCTTCAGCCGCGGGCTGAGCTACCAACTGGCCTACACGCTGGCGAAGTCTATGGACACGCGCTCGTTCGACCCGGCCTTCACCACGGCCGGGCGCGGCACGACACAGACGGCCGCCAACACCCCCTTCGACATCCGCGACCGCCGACTGAACTACGCGCGCTCGGACTTCGACCGCCGCCACTCGCTCCAGGGCTACGTCGTCTACGACCTCCCCTTCGGCAGGGGCCGGCGCTTCCTGAGCGACGCGAACCCGTTCGTTGACCGCCTCCTCGGCGGGTTCGAGGTCGCCGGCGTCCTCATCTGGCAGTCGGGCCGCCCGTTCACCGTCTACTCCGGGGCCAACACCCTGAGCAACGTCGTGCAGACGCCGGCCAACTGCGACGGGTGCGGCGGCGACCTCGGCTCGGTGCAGCAGGAGTCGGGCACGAACTTCTTCTTCAACCAGCAGGATCGCGCGCTCTTCTCGGCCCCGGGGCCGGGCGAGTTCGGCAACACGGGGCGGAATTTCTTCACCGGCCCCTCGTTCTTCAACCTCGACGTGATGGTCGGCAAGAAGTTCTACCTGACCGAGAGCAGCAACTTCGAGTTCCGCGCCGAGATGCAGAACGCGACCAACACGCCCGCGTTCGACTTCCCGACGGCCGTCATCACCAACAGCACCTTCGGCCGCATCCGCGGGGCCGTGGTCAACACCGCGCGGCGCATCCAGTTGGCCGCGAAATTCAACTTCTAACCCGACCCGGCCCGGAGGCGACACGGCGAAGGGGCGCTCGCAGCCGAGCGCCCCTTCGTGCCTCAAAAATCTTTTGCTTTGCTTATTCAACTCCCGTTCATTACAATACGGCAGCAACGCAGCTCAGGGCGTCGTCCGATTCTTTAACTACTTCTAAAGGTTCCAAGAGCAAGCCGGCCACGCAGCAGCCCCGTCGC
>JALZHT010000802.1 GCA_030860645.1 Acidobacteriota bacterium | reverse complement strand
AGTCAGGGCGGCGTGAGTCTTGACTGACATCCGGCCTCTCACATCTAGCGTCTCTCCTGTCCCGTGTGACTTCGCGTGCCGGGCTGTAGTAAAATTTTGTCCCGCAGGGAGCTTCCCGTCACGGCCGAGGCCGACCCGCCGATGCATCGTTTTGGAACTCAAGCGGCCCCGGCCCGTGTAAAGAGGGCGGCGGGGTTCGAAGGATGGTTATTATGAGAAGAGAACGTTTCGGGCAGCGCGGTTTTTCGCTCGTCGAGCTGATGATCGTGATCTCGATCATCGGCATCCTGGTCGCCATCGGCATCCCGGCCTGGCAGGCCAGCGTGCGCTCGGCCAACGAGGCCGCCGCGCTCAGCCACCTCCAGCGCATCGCCACCCAGCAGATCACCTTCTACAACACCAAGAACCGCGCCGGCTACGGCACCTTCGACCAGCTCGTCGAGGGCGGCTACCTCGACGCGCGGTGGAAGGGCGACGCGCCGGTCGTTGACGGCTACGTCTTCACCATCACGCTGACGCCGAAGTCTTCGAGCCAGCCGCCGGCCTTCGGCGTCAACGCTAACCCGCAGAAGCCGACGGGGCTGACCGCCACCGGCAGCCAGTTCTTCTACATCGGCTCGGACTCCGGCGGCCCGCGCGCCAACGGCGAGAAGCCGGCCTCGGCCGAAGACCCGCCCGTCGGCGGCGGCTAAAAACTCGGGCAGCTTTCACGCGCGCGAGCGTCACGGACACCCCGCTTGACGCTCGCGCGCGCGCCTTGTTAGCATGCCGTGTCTTTGAAAATTTTTCGTCAGCCCGCTTAGCTCAGTGGTAGAGCACGCGCTTCACACGCGCGGGGCCAGTAGTTCGAATCTACTAGCGGGCATTATTTTTTTCCCACCTAACAACTAACCGTCCCACCGGATTGGAGTGCGCCTTGAAGCGCATCCCCAAGCCGACGCATACACAGATGTATCGCTTCTGGCTTTACGTGGACAAGTCGGGCGGCCGTCGCGCCTGCTGGAAATGGCAGGGCCATATTCAGCACACGGGTTACGGAGTCATCTCGGTAAATTCGGTGGAATTGAAAGTCCACAGGGTCGCATATTTCTTGGAGCACGGGCGCATTGAGGATGCTCTCATGGTGTTACACAAATGCGACGTGCGCAGGTGCGTTAACCCCGCCCACCTTTATCAAGGCACCGCAAAGGACAACGCGAAAGATATGATAGAAAGGGGACACGTCGCGCGCATGCATGGCGAGGCCAGCGGCAAGGCGAAGCTGACGCGCCAACAAGTTAAATCTATCAAGCAAATGCTGAGGGATAAGGCTGACGGCAAGTGTGATTTGTGCCAGTACGAAATTGCCCGTTACTACGGCGTCAGTTCGGCGGCGGTGTCTTATCTGAAGAACGGCGGTCGGTGGGACTGCGCGCCTCCTAATTGAGACGGCCGTGCCCGTTGTTGACTTTCGTCCTCTTTTAGCCTACAAGCGAAGTACCCCAGAATCCCCACAGCCATTTCCAAGTAGGGAGTGCGTACATGAAGAGAGCGCCGGTCGCGGCCCTCCTCATCGTCTTTATTTTTTCGCCGCCCTCTTCGGCGCAGACGGCCATCGCGCTCGACCCGGTGCTGTCGGGGCTGTCGAGTCCGGTCTTCGTGACCAACGCCCGGGACGGCACGAACCGCCTCTTCGTCGTCGAGCAGACCGGCCGCATCAAGGTCTTGCAGCCGGGCGCGTCCGCGCCGACCGTCTTTCTCGACATCAGCGCGAAGCTCGTCGCGGGCGGCGAGCGCGGCCTGCTCGGCCTCGCCTTCCACCCGTCCTACAGACTGAACCGGCGCTTCTTCGTCAACTACACGCGGGCGGGCGACGGCGCGACGGTCGTCGCCGAGTACCGCGCCTCGGCCGCCGACCCGGACGTTGCCGACACGGCCGAGACCGTCCTGCTCACCATCGGCCAGCCCTTCACCAACCACAACGGCGGGATGATCGAGTTCGGCAAGGACGGCTACCTCTACGTCGGGATGGGCGACGGCGGCTCGGCCAACGACCCCGGCGACCGCGCGCAGAACGTCGAAAACCTGCTCGGCAAGATGCTGCGCCTCGACGTGAACCGCCCCGACGGCGCAGTCCCCTACTCCTCGCCCCGCGACAACCCATTCTACGGCGCGACGGCCGGCCGCGACGAAATCTTCGCCGTCGGCTTCCGCAACCCCTTCCGCTGGTCTTTCGACCGGCAGACCGGGCAGCTCTGGGCCGGCGACGTGGGGCAGGGCCAGCGCGAAGAGATTGACATCGTCACGCTCGGCCGCAACTACGGCTGGCGCGTCTTCGAGGGCACGCGCTGCACGGGCCTCGGCCCCGCGTCGTGCGCGGCCCCGGGCTTCACGCCGCCCGTCGCCGAGTACGCGCACACGCTCGGGCGCTGCTCGGTCACGGGCGGCTACGTCTACCG
>JALZHT010000143.1 GCA_030860645.1 Acidobacteriota bacterium | reverse complement strand
CCGCCGACCGCCGACAATCACCTGACGACGAGGGGTTGGGTCAACGCTTCCGTCAGAGACTACGTGGACTCGACCGTGGCGGCGAAGATAGAGGCGAGGCTGGAGGAGCTTGACTGGCAGGAATCAGTCGTCACCAAGAACTTGACCTCGCCGCCCTCTCTGTCGAACACGGAGGCCGACAGGGGCAAGAGGTTTCTGCTGTTCATGAGGCCGCGCCTGGGAGACTGGGCGGGCGACGACAAGGACAATAATATCGCCGGGTGGACGGGCACGACCTGGGAGTTCTCGAAGCCCGACCCGGGCACGGCCGTCTTCGTCGAGGACGAGGGGAAACTCTACGTCTTCATGGGCGGGGCCTGGTCGCCCTTCCTCGGCGCGCCGCCGCCCTTGACGGCGGGCGCGGGGCTGGGCCAGAGCGCAAACACTCTGTTCGTCCAGCCGGGCGACGGCGTCGCCATCACGAACGACAGGGTGACGGTCGCCTTCTCGACCCAACTGCCGCCGCCCGTCGGCGCGGCGAGGGTGGGCCAGCAGACGACGGCCGCGCGCGGCGACCACTCGCACGCGCTGCCCGACCACCTCGGCTCCAGCACCGGCGTCGTCGAGTTGAAGGTTGACGAGAGAAACCCGCTCGGCAAGATGGGCGCACTCGTTACCCCCGGCCTCGGCCCCGGACTCATCAGCGTCATCCTCGGCCTGGAGCATACCGACGCCTTGACCGGGCGGACACAGATTTACGTCGGCGCGCCGGAACTGTTCGCCCCTCCCGTCCGTCTCGGGGCGCTCATCTCCCCCGGCGTCGCCGGCTCGGAGACGGCCGCGGAGACGCCGACCCAATTCGCAATCACGGCGAGGCTTGAGCAGTTCGAGACCTCTTCGCCGTTGCGGACCACGACGATCAAGGTCAGGTGGTACGCGTACCGCGTCGGCCAGGAGAGGGTCGCGCTTCCACCTCCCACCGGTGGGCCTAGCCTCCCATCGCCGCCCACCGAAGACTCCGACACGCCGCGGGCGGACGACCGCTAGGGCGTACAAGAGGCGTCGCGCGCCGTCGGCGGGAATCGTCCCCGCCTCCGGCGCGTCTCGGAGAGGCGCGCGCCCGGCTCGCGGGCGCTCAAAAAAGGAAGTCCCCGTATGGCAGAGCAAACGAACGTGCAAGAGACGAGCTGCGGGCTTCGCGGCTTCGAGCGCAACCGCTACTTCTTCGGCAAGCAGCTCACCGTCCGCGACTTCGACGCCGAGCAGAGCTACTTCAACGGCAAGCGCTACCTGCTTAACCGGCTCGTCCACAGCTGGGGCGTCGTCTGCGGCCTGCGCGTCGAGCCGCAGGCCGGCGGCAGATTCAAGCTCGGCCCCGGCGCGGCCATTGACTGCTGCGGGCGCGAGATCATCGTCGGCGACGAAGACCTCGTCTACAGCCTCGCCGACCTCGAAGGGTACGAAAGACTGGCCGCCAACCAGCCCTTCTACGTCTGCCTGAAGTACGACGAGTGCGTCCGCGAGCCGGTGCAGACCGTCGCCAACGTCTCGTCCTGCACGGACGTGTGCGACTACAACCGCATCCGCGAGGGCTTCAGTCTCTTCGTCACGACCGCGGGGCCGAAGCCGGGGCCGGGGATGGACTTCTGCGGCCTCACGACCGAAAGCCGCGTGCTGGCGAGAGGCTCGACGCGCTCGCTGAAGGTCGAGCGCGTCGTCCCGCGCTGGGTCAACCCGAAGGAGGTCTTCGAGGTGCTGGTCGTCGCCACCGCGACCAGGCAGGAGGGCGGCGGGACGATCACGCTGAAGGTGGACGAGGACTTCATCGCCGGGGCGCTCACGCTGGCGCAAGGGCCTGACGATATGAGCTTCACGCTCCCCGTCGGCCCCACCGACACCCGCGTCGAGCAACGCTACATGGTGCGGGCGGGGGCGGCGGCGGGTGAGGCCGTCATCGGCTGCAACATCCGGGCCGTGAGCGGCAGCGTCATGCTGACCCCCGAACCGAACCGAAACTCTGAGGTCGAGGTGGTCGAGGGGGCGGTCGCCGACCGGCTCGTCCAGACCTTCTTCGAGGGGGACTTGAGCGTCTGCCCGTCGTGCGCCGAAGACCACTGCCTCTACCTGGCGGGAGCCGTGCTCGGCGCGGACGACGAGCTGAAGGAGATGAAGCCCTTCCCGACGAACCAGTACGTCTACAACAACGAGTTGCTCTACGACCTGCTCTCCTGCGGCGGCCGGCAGCGCCTCGGCAAGGTCCCGGAAGTCCCGGCCCTCGGCCAGGCGGGAGAGACCGTCGTCCCGGCCGTCAACTCCATGAAGTTCTTCGACGGGGTGAAGGTCGCCAGAACCGGCGACGGGCGCGCCGACATCTCCGCCAACGTAGCTGAGGGCCTGACGGTCGCGGGCGGCAAGATCGTGAGCAGCCGCGGCGACGGCATCAAGCTCGACGCCGGCCGTTTGGCGGCCAAGCTCGGCAGGGGACTCGACTTCGACAACCCGCCGACGCTCGACCCCGGCAACAGCGCGCCGACGCGGCCCGTCGCGGTCAAAAACGGCGACGGACTCAACTTCGACGCCAACAACAGTCTCAAGGTCAACGTCAACACGCAGCGGGGGCTTGGCTTCGACGAAGGCACGCCGACGCGGGCCGTCGTCGTCAAGGAGGGGGCGGGGCTTGGGTTCGAGAACGGCGCGCTCAGGGTGAACGCAGACGAGGGCGTGACGGTGAGCAACGACACGGTCGTCGCCAACGTCGGCGACGGCCTCGACCTCCAGAACAAAAAGATCGTCGTCAACGCCGGCGACGGGCTGACGTTCCCGCCGGGTCAGGCGGGCCGCCGGGCGGTGGCGGCCAAGCTCGGCAAGGGGCTTGACTTCGACGCCGGCGCGCCGACGAAGGCCATCGTCGTCAAGGAGGGCGAGGGCCTCGGCTTCGACGCCGATAACAGGCTCAAGGTCAACACGGGTCAGGGCGTGACGACTGTGAACGACACGGTCGTCGCCAACGTCGGCGACGGCCTCAACGTCCGGGACGGCCGGATCGTCGTCAACCCGGGCGGCGGGCTGAAGTTCGGCGCGACCGACCCCAAGCAGATCACCGCGAACGTCGGCAACGGCTTAACGGTCAACAACAGCGGGGTGATCGTGCCGCAATACTCGACCGGCCGGGACGCCGGGAGGGTCTGCGAGGCCAACGATGAGCGGCTGTCTAACCGGAGGGAACCGACTCCTCACAAAGAGAAACACCAAGCCCGGGGCGAAGACCAGATAGACGTCACTGAATTGCCCGGCCTGCTGAAGAACGCGCAAAAGGTCGAGGTGCAGAAGGACTTGAGACCGGTCGGCACGGAGCAGCGGCTGAATTTCACGGGCAAAGGCGTCAGCGTCAGCGACGAGCCGAGCGCGCAGCGAGTGAACATCAACATCCCCGGCGGGGTCGAGGTGGAGCAGAACGGACAAGGGCCTGTGGCCGAGGGGCGTCGCCTGAATTTCACGGGCGCGGGCGTCAGCGTCCAGGGCGAGGGGGGGGGCGTGGATCGTGTGAACATCAACATCCCCGGCGGCGGCGGCGGCCTGGTCACGACCGGGGAGGTGACGTTCACCGGAGTGGCCGCAGGGGAGAGGAGATTCATACCCGTCAACCACGGCCTCGGCGATAACGACGTCGCGTTCGTCCTCTGCTACCTTGACGAGCTTAAGCTCACGCCGGACATCTTCTTCCTTGCCCGAGTATTCGGCAGCAATTTGGCCCCGCTCACCGGGTCGTCCACCCCGCTGTTCTACGCCATAGACCCGGTCGGGCCGTCGCCGGAAGGGCCGGACGTGTTCTACGTCTACGTGATAGACCAGCGGCCGCCGACTGCCGCGCCGGTTCCCAGAAACTACACGTTTCGCTGGTGGGCCATCGCCGCCCCGTAAATCAGTTGCGCGGCCGGAACGCCGCTTCTTCCAGGCGCAGATAATTATCAGGGTGGGGCGTCACACCCACCAAACTTTTATGGTGAACGAGGATGGAAAGGCCATGCCGCAGGAATAACGCCGGTCTGATGTGCGTGATTAAATCCCGCGCAACGAGATAGAGCTGTTTGCGCTTTTCGATGTCAATTTCTCGGCGTGCCTTTTCCAATACGGCATCAAGCTCTTTGTTGGCGACCCCGCTCAAGTTAATCGCGCCCCGGCTGTGAAAGGCATCAAAAAGGAGCGTATCCGGATCGCCGCTGCCGGCCATTCCCATCAAGGCCGCCTCGTAGTCCCCGCTCCGCAACCGGGAATAAACCTCATTAAAGGGGGCGGTTACGATTCGACATTCCAACCCCGCGCGAGCCATCTGTTGCTGAAATAGTCCCAGCCATAAAGGGTTATAGCCCTCGTTGGTAAGTAACTCGAATTTCTGCGCGGCGGGCCTTCGCGCCGCAAGCCTGGAAGGCTTGGACGACTCAGACGACGCAACCTTGCCCCTCCGGACGTAGAAAGAACTGGCCGGAGAAATCGGCCCGTCGGCGACGCACCCGAGACCCTCATTACCTTTTTCAAAAAGCTCCCTTTTATCAACCGCCTCGGCCACGATGTTGCGCAGCGACCGACTGGCAAACGGCCCTGACGCCATGTTGAAATGCATCATGTTGACTGAGAGCGAGGGGCACGAGTTTTTTACAAACAGATGCCCGTCCGATTTATCGTGAAGGACTTGATAGGGACACTCATAAATGAGATCGAGGCGGCCCTGGATAAGAGACTCCCACATCTCTACGCCGTTCAGTTTAGGCACAAATTCGATTCGGGCGACCCCGGCCGAGCGCGGCTTATTGCTCCAACCGCGGGGAGCACGCCTCAAGATAACGGCATCGCCCCTGCCTCTTCGCTCGAACTTGAAAGCCCCCGTCCCGGCCCTGACTTTCTCTTTGCCGATTTTGGCCTCCTGCGGCGAAACGAAGACGGCAGCCGGGCCCGCCAGCAGGTCCAGCAAAGGGGCGTAGGCTCTGCGTAGTCTGATGGTGAACGAGAGCTCGTCGTTGATAAAAATCTTCTCTATAAAGGCGTAGAGGCCCGACAGCCAGATTACGCGGTGTTCCATATTCCAGAGCGCGGCCTCGGCGTTGACCGGCTGTTCATCATGAAAGAAGACGGAGGGGCGCAGTCTGAACCGCCACTCCCTGCCGCTATCGCCGACCTGCCACGATTCCGCTAAGGCCGGGGTGATTTTCATTTTGTGATCGTAAGTAATAAGCCCCTGATAAATCTGGCGACCGATTTGCATGTCAGTGAGACTGGTCCAGAGGTCGGGGGAGAGGCTGGTAAGTGTATTCTCGACACCTACCCTCAAGCATGTTTGTGACTGTGACATCTCGTTCGGGGAATCGGCCGGTTCGGCTCTATATAATTATTACGGCGGCGTGCGCTTCGGGTGAAGTCGGCAAGCCCTCGGTGGCAAGGGTAAGGGTGCCCTCCACCGCTCCCGGCCGAAGTCTTCTTTCGGCGCGGGCCGCTGACTACAGCATTGATTCAATATAATAACCGTAATTCCCGAAGGAAGGCCGGCCCGGTTTTAATGACGCTGTATACCGCTTGCCCTGAAAAGTAAATTGCGCGCGACCGTCGCCCTTCGTAACTTCGCTCAGGCCGGGGTCTTTCACCTCCACATTCCGGCAGAGGAATTGTCCGATGTCCCAGGCATGTCGTTTTAATACGCGTCCGAGTTCCTGTCGATGAGCCTTCCTGATGTGCGGCGGACACGTCTGAATCTCGGCCTCGATCAACGCTAAGACTACGGCACACAGCTCCTTGATCTGCTTGAACTCGCTCGCCGAACCCGAGATCGGGTCGGAGCTAAAGATGTCGCTTATCAGTCTTAAACGGAACCCGACGGCGGCGAGGTAAGCGACCGCGCGTTGGCGCATACTCTCGTCGTAGAAGGGGAGCAGGGCTAAACGTATCGCGCATTCCATCGTAATCGGGTAGATGGTGTGCAGGATACACTCCATGGTGCGATTCTCGTTCTTGAAAGACGAGATGTAGACAGAGTCGGGCGGCAAATCAGGCTCCAGCACCTGGCAATAGAGGGAAAGCTTGGTGTGGCAATGCTCGTGGTAAAACTGGGAGGCAGTAATGTAAGTGTCTCCCTCGCGTAGGCGTTGCTCGGGGAAGGCCGCAATCAAGGAGCCGGGGCAGTCGTAACGACTACCGAACGATTTCTTCCCCGTTTTCATCAACGCCACGTAGATAGTGTGGATGTTTCGTTTGAGACCGAGGTAGGCGACGCGGTCAAGCTCTCTGAGGTGCTTTAGAGAAAGCTCCAGGTGGTCATGCATCACGTCCAGCGCGGCTTCATCAACAGCCCCGTACACCTCCTCATCCGGATAACCGGGTAGGCATTCCTGTATACGCCCGGAGAATCTGGGGCTGTCCGCGACCGCGTCGACCGGAATCAATCGTATCGTTTCTCCAACCAGCCTCACCGGGTGTGTGCCGGCCTTGCCTGCGAGGTGTGGGTACTCGGTGGCAAGGTCTTTTTCCATTGCCGGGAGGTCTGCGAAGTAGCCGAGAAACGCGGGGGCAACGCCGCACTGAACCCAATCCAGCCCTCTCTCAAGAGCAACCATCCAGAGGCGAAAGATGGTACTAAAATAAGGGTCAATGGCTCCCTCTTTTCTGCTCAAAGCCTCGACCTCCGGGAGCAGCCGCTCCAGATGTTGACAGAACGGCGCGACGGAAGGTTCGAGGGATGCCGCCTGGAGGAGAGTCTCTTTGAAACGACGCCGCAGTTTCCGGGCATTCCTGCGGCGGAATTCGTCATATATTTGCAGGTCGTGGAGAACCGGGTCTTGAGCGAGCAGCCCGTGGGCGATGTGCGGCTCGGCAGCTATGCTGGTACTTAATTTCATCGTCTGAAACTCTGCCGGCGTAGGGCCGAAGAAGTTATCAAAACCTTCCCCGATCATACTCGCAAGAAATATTGCCCTCGCCAGCATGACCGGGGAAGATAATTTTGGATTAGAGAAATCGGTGGAAACTGCCGAACTGATTTCTCTACCAAGAAGCAGGGCCGGGACCGGGGCAGCCGCAGTTGTTGTCGAAAAACGCGACCGGCAGCCTGACCCGCGTAAATATGCTGGCGATGGAGAGGCCGCTGACGAACTTGACGGCGAACTCCTCCTCGCGCGAGAGCGTGACGCCGTACTGCCGCGCCACCCGCGCCGGGTTGGCGACGAACTCGCTGCCGCGCTCCTTCGACGCCTGCAAGTCCTTGACCAT
>JALZHT010000801.1 GCA_030860645.1 Acidobacteriota bacterium | reverse complement strand
ACCTCGAAGCGTTGCTGGCGCGCCTGCTCGACGAGGAGTCGGCGGCGGAGGACGGGTTGAGCGCGGCGCTGGCAGAAGCCGGCGATGGACGGACGCTCCTGCTCCTAAGTGCCCCGGCGATGTGCGCCGACGCGGCCTCCATGCTCAACCTGCTGCGCCAGCTCCCGGCACTTTACGCCGAGGCCGGTGACCACGACGCGCCCGCGGCCGAGGCCGAAGACGACGTGGTGCAGTACGTTCAGTTCTCCGAGTGGCAGCACGAGTTACTCGCTGACGGCGGCAACGACGCCGACGAAGACTCCCCCGAGGCTACCGCCCTCCAATTCTGGCGCGACCGGTTCGAAGGGGCGGCCACCGCCCCGGCGCTGCCCGGATCAACTGAGCCGGCCGCGGCCGCCGCCCTCCCCTTCGCGCCGCGCTGCCTCAGCCTCGCGCTGCCTGACACGACATTAGCCGGGCTCGACTCGCTGGCCGCCACGCTCAACGTCGGGGCCGAGGCCGTCCTGCTCGCGGCTTGGCAGACCCTTCTCTGGCGCTTGACGGGCGAGGTGCGGGTCGTGACGCATGTGGCGGCAGCCTGCCGCCCCTTCGAAGAGATGGCCGGGGCCGTCGGGCTCTACGCCAAGTGGCTGCCGTTGGCAGCAGACTGCCGCGGGCAGGAAACGTTCTCGGAGGCAACCGAGGCGGCGGCGCGTACGCTGACCGAAGCGCGCGCCCGCCAGGAGTATTACGCCCCCGCCCTGGCTCAAGCCGGCAGTGAGAGTTCCGCGCCGACGGGCCTGCTCGGCTTCGCCTACGAGGAACTGCCTGCGGGTGATGACATGCTGACTGCGGGCGACGGGGCCGCGGGCCTCTGCTTGCGCCCGCTCTACGCCAGCGACCTGACGGAGCGCTTCCGGCTGCGGCTCCGCGCCGAGCGTCGTGGCACCGATCTGCACCTCGAATTTGACTACGACACCGCGGAGGTGAGCGACGAGTCAGCCCAGCACTGGGCTGACGGCTACCAGGCACTGTTGCTGAGGGCCCTCAAAGACCCGCACGCTCCCATCACCCGCCTGCCGATGATCGGTGAGGCAGAGCGCCAGCAGCTCCTCGACTGGGGCCGCCACCCCGACCCCGTCGCCGCCTCCGGCCTCCCCCTGCTGGAGATGTTCGAGCGGCAAGTGAGACTGTCGCCGGACGCTCCCGCCGTCATCTACCAGGGAGACCGACTGACTTACGCCGATCTCAACGCCAGGGCCAACCAACTCGCCCACCTCCTGCGCGGCTCCGGCGTCGGGCCGGAAGTCATCGTTGGCGTCGTCACGGAACGCTCGGCCGAGATGGTCGTCGCCGTCCTCGCCGTCTGGAAGGCAGGCGGCGCGTACCTGCCGCTCGACCCGACGCAGCCCGCCCGGCGCCTCGCCTTCATGCTCGAAGACGCCGGCGCCCGCGTCGTCCTCACCCAGCAACACCTGGCAGGGGCGCTGCGAGGATGCGCGGCCCGCGTCCTGTGCCTGGACTCGGACCGCGATGAGATCGACCGCCAGAGCCGCGAGAACCCGAACGACGAGACAACGCCGCAGAACCTCGCCTATGTCATCTACACGTCTGGCTCGACGGGCGAGCCCAAGGGCGTGGCTGTCGAGCGGGCCAACCTCCTAAGCCTGCACGCCGGGCTGCGCCGGGCCGTCTACGCCGAACTCGGCGAGAGTGCCGAGACGCGCCTGCGGGTGAGCCTCAACGCGCCGCTCTCCTTCGACGCCTCGGTCAAGCAGCTCGTCCAACTCCTCTCGGGCCACGCGCTGGTCGTCATCCCCGAGGAGTTGCGGCCCGACCCGGCCGCGCTGCTCGACTACCTCTCGCGGCACGGGGTCGCCGTGCTCGACGTCACCCCGTCGCTGCTGCGCCTGCTGATGGACGAAGGCTTAGCCTCCGGCGCCGCGCCCTCACTGCGGGCGGTGCTCGCGGGCGGCGAGGCCATCGACGAGGCGCTGTGGCGGCAACTGGCCGACTCCCCGCGGGTCGCCTTCTACAACCTCTACGGACCGACCGAGTGCACGGTCGACTCGACCTCCTGCCGCGTCACGCCGCAGGCCCCGCGGCCCGTCATTGGCCGCCCGCTGCCGAACACCGCGGCCTACGTCCTCGACGCGCAGGGGCAGTTGGTGCCCACGGGCGCGGCCGGCGAACTATGTGTCGGCGGGGCGGGCGTCGCCAGGGGCTACCTCAACCGCGAGGAGTTGACGCGCGAGAAGTTCATTGCCGACCCCTTCGGCGGGGGAGCGTCACGTTTATACCGGACGGGGGACAGAGTCAGGTGGGCAGCCTCGGGGGAGCTGGAATACCTGGGGCGTGTGGACCGCCAGGTCAAGCTGCGCGGCTACCGCGTCGAGTTGGGCGAGGTCGAGGCGGCGCTGCGGCGGCTGCCGGGCGTCCGCGACGCGGCCGTCACGGCCC
>JALZHT010000800.1 GCA_030860645.1 Acidobacteriota bacterium | reverse complement strand
CGTCTCGAAGATTTCCGAGGACACGCAGGCGGTCGGCGCGAGCCTCTTCCGCTACGCCGGCCTCCCGTTCGAGATCGCGAGCGTGCTGCTGCTCGTCGCCATCGTCGGCTCGGTGCTGTTGGCGCGCACGGCGAAGCAGGAGTTGGCGGCCGACGACCTCGACCCCGAAGCCCCGCCGGAGCCGGCGCGCGAGGGGCCGGGGCGGACGGCCGACACGGATGTCCTCTCGGCGCAGGGGCGGGCGGCGGCCGAGGCCGAGAAGGTTTAGGGGCGACAGGCGGAATGACGATGATGAGCTTACAGAGTCCGGCGTTCGCGCTCCTGCAAGACGAGGTGGCGGGCCGCGTCCTCTCCGGCATCCAGCACCCCGACCTCTCGAAGTTCCTGGTCATCGGGGCGCTGCTGTTTGCCATCGGCGTGGCGGGCGTGCTCGTGCGCCGCAACATCATCGTCATCTTCATGTCCATCGAGCTGATCCTGAACGCGGCGAACCTGAACTTCATCGCCTTCGCCCGCTACCTGCAAGACGCCGGCAACATGAACGCCGTCGCCGGGCAGGTCTTCACCGTCTTCATCATCGTCGTCGCGGCGGCCGAGGCCGCCATCGGCCTCGGCATCGTCATCGCGCTCTACCGCAACCGCGAGACGATCTTCGTGGACAAGATTGATCTGCTCAGGTGGTAGTTTCGGGTTTCGGGTTTCGAGTTCCGAGTTAAAGACAGCTTCTTTCTGACGGAGAGGCCGGCTCGAAACCGCGAACTCGGAACCCGAAACCCGAAACCCGAAACTTATGCATCGTTACATCTGGCTCGTCCCCCTGCTCCCGCTGCTCGGCGCGGCCGTGAACGGCCTGCTCGGGCGGCGGTTCCGTTTCTCGGAGAGGCTCGTCGGCGCGGTCGGCGTGGGGTCGGTGGCGCTGGCGTTTTTAATCAGCGTCGGGGCCGTCATCTCGTACGGCGCGGGCGACCACGCCGTGTGGCCGAAGCCGTACGTGACGAGCGATGACGGGGCGTTCGTCTACACGTGGATTCCGGGCGGCGCGACCGAGATCACGCAGGGGCGGGCGGAGCGCGACCGCGCCGCTTTGGCCGCGAAGGCCGCCGAGGCGATGGCAAGCGGCGAGGCGCAGCCGGGGCAGTTTTTCGGCGTGGCCCACCAGCCGGAGCGCGCGGGGCGCGGCTCGGTGCTCGACGTGGAGTGGAGCTACCAGCTCGACCCGCTCTCGGCCGTCTTCATGCTCATCGTGACCGGCGTGGGCCTCTGCATCTTCGTCTTCGCCACCGGCTACATGCACGGCGACCCCGGCTTCTACCGCTTCTTCGCCTACCTCGGCCTCTTCATGTTCTCGATGCTCGTGCTGGTGATGGGCTCGAACTTCATGATGATGTTCGTCGGGTGGGAGGGCGTCGGGCTGTGCTCCTACCTGCTCATCGGCTACTACTTCGACCGCAAGGAGGCGGGCGACGCCTCGCGCAAGGCATTCATCACGAACCGCATCGGCGACTTCGGCTTCGCGCTCGCCGTCTTCGCCGTCATCGCCACCTTCGGCACGACGCAGTACGCGGCCGTCTTCGAGCAGGCGAGGGGCTACCCCGTTGAACTCGTCGGGACGTGGGGCATCATGTCCTGGATCGCGCTCGGCCTCTTCGTCGGCGCGTGCGGTAAGTCGGCGCAGATACCTTTGTACGTCTGGCTGCCGGACGCGATGGCGGGGCCGACGCCCGTCTCGGCGCTCATCCACGCGGCGACGATGGTCACGGCCGGCCTCTACATGGTGACGCGCTGCAACGTCATCTTCCAGCACTCGCAGTCAATGATGCTCATCGTGGCGATCGTCGGCGCGCTGACGGCGCTGTTCGCCGCGACCATCGGCATCACGCAGAACGACATCAAGAAGGTTCTGGCCTACTCGACCGTCTCGCAGCTCGGCTTCATGTTCCTCGCCTGCGGCGTCGGGGCCTTCGTCATCGGCATCTTCCACGTGATGACGCACGCCTTCTTCAAGGCGCTCATGTTCCTCGGCGCGGGGTCGGTCATCCACGCCATGCACCACGAGCAGGACATGCGGAGGATGGGGGGCTTGCGGAAATACATGCCGAAGACGTACTGGACGTTCGTCGCCGGCTGGCTCGCCATCTGCGGCATCATCCCGTTCGCGGGCTTCTGGTCGAAGGACGAGATTCTGTGGAACGCGGCCTCGACCACCTACGTGCGCGGCGGCTGGCTGCTCTGGCTGCTCGCCGCGGTCGCCGCCACCTGCACGGCCTTCTACATGACGCGCCTCATGGCGCTGACCTTCTGGGGCAAGGAGCGCTTCCTCGAAGTCCCCGCGGGCGGGCAGGCCGACGAGGCGCACGCGCAGGCTTACGCCGACGGCGAGGCCGCGCGTCACCGCGCAGACGACCCCTCGGTCGCCGACCGCCCGCACCACGGACCCGAAGAG
>JALZHT010000799.1 GCA_030860645.1 Acidobacteriota bacterium | reverse complement strand
CTGCCGCGCGACCCGCGCGGCCACGCCCGCGAAGGTGTCGTTGTAGATGCGCAGGCCCGCCCCCTCCCGCCCGACGCGCTCGACGAGGCGGCGGTGCATGTCCGGCGACGGCTCGACGAGCGTGAGCGACGCGGGCCGGCGCTCGATGAGCAGCTCGGAGAACGAGCCGGTGCCCGCGCCGACCTCGACGAGGCGGGTGCCGAGGTGCGGCGCGAAGAGGTCGAGTATCCAGCGGTGGTAGTTGCGGGCGAACGCCATTGACTCCAGGTCGCGCCCGGCGTAGGCGAGGCGGTCAGCCATAGGTCGGCCCGTCGAGCGCGGCGGGGAAGCGGTGCGGCTCGGCCTGCTTCAGCTCGGGCACGCGCGTGAAGGAGGAGCGCAGGCTACAGAAGAGGTTGAAGCGGAGGATGAGCCAGAGCGCCTGCACGCCGTCGCGCACGCCCACCTTCTTGCCCTCCTCGTACGTCCGGCCGTAGTAGCTGATCGGGACTTCGTAGATGGCGCAGCCCAGCTTCGCCACCTTCGCCGTGACCTCGGCCTCGAAGCCGAAGCCGCGCGACGTGATCCGCATGTTGCGGATGATCTCGCCCCGGAACGCCTTGTAGCCCGTCTCGATGTCCGTCATGTTGAGGTTCGTCAGGACGTTCGACAGGAAGGTGAGGAACTTGTTGCCGAGGTAGTGGTAGAAGAAGAGCACGCGCGTGGCGCGGCGGACGAGGAAGCGCGAGCCGTAGACCACGTCGGCGCGGTTCTCCACGATGGGCCGGATGACGAGCGGAATCTCGGCCGGGTCGTATTCGAGGTCGGCGTCCTGCACGATGACGATCTCGCCGCGCGTGAGCGCGAACCCCGTCCGCAGCGCGTCGGCCTTCCCGCGGTTGCGCGCGTGCCGCGCCACACGCACCTGCGGGTAAGCCCCGGCCAGCGCCAGCGCGATCCCGTGCGTGCCGTCGGTCGAGCAGTCGTCAACGATAATCACTTCGAGCAGCCGCGGCAGCAGCAGCAGTTTCTCGACGACCCGCGCCAGCGTCGCCTCCTCGTTGTAAGCCGGGACGACGACCGACAGGGCCGGGTGAATTTTCTCCTGCTCCATCATGGGTTGCACTTCAAAGTTTACGCGGGCGGTAAAACGGGCGAGACCGCCTCGGCGACCCGTCGGAGCGGGTGAGCCGGGGGAGTCTGGTCGCGTTTGACGCCCCGCATCCTACTTCACAGCCGTGCCCGATTCAAAATCCAGCCGGGGACGCGCCCCGTCCTCCGGATAGTTTTTGAAAGCCCGGCGCTGGCACGCCATTCGCTCCCCGGGCGGTTGACTCTGCCAGAGCGTAGCGATTTCCTGCGCGCCGCCGCGTGCGCGGGCGCGTACGTGTACGGCTTTGCCCACCTCCCGCCTTGACAGTTGCGGGACGAGGCTGAGCCGCGGTGACTTTAAAATTCGCGAAGGCTTTGCATGACGAGGCCTCGCCTTCTGCCCGGCGGCGGAGTCCCCGGCGCGCGGCCGGTGGCGACAGTTCTGAGGGGGGAAGGAATCCACATGACACCGAGCGTCAACGACCGGCTGGCCGCGCGCGAGCGCCCCGACGGCTCGCCCGTCATGTACCAGTCATGGGGCGACCTGCTGTTCATGCACTGGCGGGTCGAGGCCGACGCGCTCCGGCGGCTGATACCCGGGCGGCTGGAAATAGACACCTTCGGCGGCGAGGCGTGGGTCGGCGTCACCCCCTTCACGCTCTGGGGCGTCCGCCCCGTCCTCATGCCCGCGCTGCCCTGGGTGAGCGAGTTCCACGAAATCAACGTCCGCACCTACGTGCACCTGGACGGCGTCCCCGGCGTCTGGTTCTTCTCGCTCGACGCCAACAGCGCGGTCGCCGTGGCGGGCGCGCGCGCGCTCTTCCGCCTCCCCTACTTCGCCGCGGAGATCAGCCGCGAGCGGAGCGGCGACACGACCGTCTTCATGTCGTCGCGCGAGGGCGAGTCGTCCCCGCCCGCGTACTTCAGCGCGACGTGGAAGACCGGGGAGGAGCTTCCGGAGGCCGCGCCCGGCTCGCTCGACTTCTTCCTCGTCGAGCGCTACTGCCTCTACACGAGCGACGGGGGCGGCCCAATCTACCGCGCACGCATCCACCACCGGCCGTGGCCCCTGCGCGAGGTGCGCGTCGAGACGTACCGTTCGAGGATGGTCGAGGCGGCGGGGCTGGGGGCGCCCGCCGGGGAGGCGCTGCTCCACCACGGCGGGCCGGTGGACGTGGAGGTCTGGCCGCTCGAAGAGGTCTGAGGAGGAAAGGCGTCCTCCCTGCAAACTGTTTCGGCAACTAAGCCGCAGCTACGGAGGTGAAGATACATGGCTACCAAGCGCAACCGGAAAAGCACAGTCCGCTCGTCGGCCGAGACGGCCAAGAGCGCCATTGACCGTTCGGCCGGCGCGACCGACAGCGCCCTCGAC
>JALZHT010000142.1 GCA_030860645.1 Acidobacteriota bacterium | reverse complement strand
GCCGATCCCAGCCGCGCTCGGCCAGGAGGCCCGTCACGAAGGCCGCGGCGGGGAAGGCCAGCAGGTAGCCGGCCGTCGGGCTGAAGAGGAGGTAGTGCGCGCCGCCCGCGCCGCCCTTGAAGAAGGGGAGGCCGGCCGCGCCCTCGGCGAGGTAGGCGAGCATCGCCAGCGCGCCGAGGCGCGGGCCGAGCAGCGCCCCCGTCAGGAGCACCGCGAACGTCTGCCCCGTGACCGGCACCGGCGTCCACGGCAGCGGCACGACGACCTGCGCCGCGAGCGCCGTGAGCAGGCTGAACGCGACCACCAGCGCGACGGACTTCAACCAATCGAGCGGCGCGGCAACCGCGCCCACCAGCGTCTCGGCTTTCGCGTACGAACTGCTCACAGAAACCTCCTCAAAGCCGTCAATCGTGAATCGTCAATCGTCAATCGTGTTTGAGTGGCATTTAACTTGAGCGGTAAATCGCGGGCCGCGAAAGAGACCAACGATTCACGATTGACGATTCACGATTCGTTGTTACCGCACGCGGTCGGCCGGTGCCCTGCGCACGGACTCCGTGTCGGTGCCCATCATCCCCGAGGCGAGGTCGCCCGCCGGGACGTGACCGGCCGCCCGAATCTGCGTGCCGATGCGCATGCCGTAGAACGAGCGCCAGACGAAGTAGGCCGAGACGAGGAAGAAGAGGGCGGCCAGCGCGTAGTTGAGCGTGGCGTCGCCGCCGCGGCCGCGGGTGACGCTCAGGGCCAGCTCGACGGCGAGCAGGCCGAAGAGCGTCGTGAACTTGATGACCGGGTTGAGCGCCACCGAAGAGGTGTCCTTGTAAGGGTCGCCGACCGTGTCGCCGACCACGGTCGCGTCGTGCAGGGCGCTCCCCTTCTCCTTCAGCTCGACCTCGACGATCTTCTTGGCGTTGTCCCACGCCCCGCCGGCGTTCGCCATGAAGATGGCCTGGTAGAGGCCGAAGATGGCGATGGAGATGAGGTAGCCGATGAAGAAGTAGGGGTCAACGAAGGCGAAGGCGAGCGAGGCGAAGAAGACGGTCAGGAAGATGTTGAACATCCCCTTCTGCGCGTACTCCGTGCAGATCTGCACGACCCGCTTCGAGTCCTCGACCGAAGCCTTCTCGACGCCTTCGAGCCGGATGTTCTGCTTGATGAACTCGACGGCGCGGTACGCGCCCGTCGTCACGGCCTGGATGGAAGCGCCCGTGAACCAGTAGATGATGGCGCCGCCCGTAATGAGGCCGAGGAGGAAGAGCGGGTTTAAGAGCGACAGGTTCTCGAAGAAGGTGGCGAGGCCCTGCGCCTCCGTCAGACTCGCCCGCGTCGCCCCGGCGACGGCCTCGCCGCGCAAGACCTGGATGATCGAGAAGATCATGGTCGTCGCGCCGACGACGGCCGTGCCGATGAGCACCGGCTTGGCCGTGGCCTTGAAGGTGTTGCCCGCGCCGTCGTTCTCTTCGAGGAGGTGCTTGGCGCGGTCGAAGTTGGCCGTGACGCCGAACTCCTTCTTGACCTCCGCCTCGACGTTCGGCACCTGCTCGATGAGCGACAGCTCGTAGACCGACTGCGCGTTATCGGTGACGGGGCCGTAGGAGTCAACGGCAATCGTCACCGGCCCCATGCCGAGGAAGCCGAAGGCGACGAGGCCGAAGGCGAAGACGGCGGGCGCGGCCATCAGCGCGCCGAGGCCCTGCGTGCTGAAGGCGTAGGCGACGCTCATGAGCGCGACGATGGCGATGCCGAGCCAGTAGGCGGAGAAGTTGCCGGCGACGAGGCCCGAGAGGATGTTCAGGGAAGCCCCGCCCTCGCGCGAGGAGGAGACGACCTCCTTGACGTGGCCCGACTCGGTCGAGGTGAAGACCTTGACCAGCTCGGGGATGACCGCGCCGGCCAGCGTGCCGCAGGTGATGATGGTCGAGAGCTTCCACCACAGGCTCCCGTCGCCGAGGTTCGGGATCATCAGGTAGGAGACGACGTAGGTGAGCACGACCGAGATGATCGAGGTGATCCAGACGAGCGAGGTCAGAGGGGCCTCGAAGTTCATCGTCTCGGCGCGGCCGTAGCGCGACTTCGCCATGCCCTCGTTGACGAAGTAGGCGGCGGCCGAGGCGACGATCATCATCACGCGCATGACGAAAATCCAGACCAGCAGTTGCACCTGCACGGCGGCGGTCGGGACGGCGAGCAGGATGAAGGTGATGAGCGCCACGCCCGTCACGCCGTAGGTCTCGAAGCCGTCGGCCGAGGGGCCGACCGAGTCGCCCGCGTTGTCGCCCGTGCAGTCGGCGATGACCCCGGGGTTGCGCGCGTCGTCCTCCTTAATCTTGAAGACGATCTTCATCAAATCCGACCCGATGTCGGCGATCTTCGTGAAGATGCCGCCCGCGATGCGGAGCGCCGCCGCGCCCAAAGACTCGCCGATGGCGAAGCCGATGAAGCAGGGGCCGGCGTAGTCGCGCGGGACGAAGAGCAGGATGCAGAGCATGATGAGCAGCTCGACCGAGATGAGCATCATGCCGATGGACATGCCCGCCTTCAGCGGGATGGCGTAGATCGGGTAGGGGCGGCCTTCGAGGCTGGCGAAGGCCGTGCGCGAGTTGGCGAAGGTGTTGACGCGGATGCCGAACCAGGCGACGCCGTAAGAGCCGGCGATGCCGACGAGGCTGAAGAGGAGGATGACGGCGACCTTCAGCGCGGGGAAGCCGTGCTCGACGGTGCGCGTCGCCTCGTCGTAGGTCTCGGCGAGGAAGCCGAAGTAGATGCCGGCGATGGCCCCGATGAAGAGCCACAGGATCATGATGAACTTGCCCTGCGTGGTGAGGTAGGTCTTGCAGGTCTCGTAGATCAGCTCGGAGATTTCGCGCATCGAGTGGTGGACGGGCAGATTCTTGAGCTGCACGAAGATCATCAGCCCGAAGAGCAGGCCGAGGACGCAGACCGCGATGCCGATGAGCAGGAGCGTGTGGCCGTCGAGGCCGAGGAACTCGACCGAGGAGAGGTCGGGCAAAATCAGGTTGGCCTCGCCGCCGGGCCGGGGCGTCCCGCCGCCCGCGCCCACGCCCTCGCGGCGCTGGGCCTGGGCCATGAGCGGGGCCGCGCCGGCGAGCAGGGCGAGGGCGATTCCGACGAGACCAAGCCCGCGCCGCGCGGCGGAAGACAATAGAGTGTTGACAAAGCTCGACGACGTTTCGGTGGACAAGGTAAACCCATTCCTTTCTGTTCGTCTAAACGGTGGCGTGTGAAAACGTAAACCCGCGGCCAGGAGGCCCTTCGGGGCGGAGCCGGACGAGAGGGCGTGCCCGACCGCGCCCGCACAGAACCGCACTCCGGTCTCACTGAAAGCGGGGATTATCGCCGATTTACCCTCGGACTGTCTATCCGGCAGGGGACGTTGGGGGTTGCGGATTGCGGAGTCGTGGCGGGTTGGCGTGTCCAGTGTCAGCCACGGCCGGATTTAACACGGAGGGCACAGAGAAGAAGTTGTTTTCTCTGTGAACTCTGTGCTCCCTCTGTGCCCTCCGTGTTGAAATGAAGACTCGCTCCACACAGCCCCCGCCCCGCCACGAATCCGCAATCCGCAATCGTCAGTATTTCGCCTTGATGAGCCGCGCCGGGCCGGAGTCGGGGATGATGACGACGAAGAGGGCGTCGAACTCGGTGGCGTCGTCGAGGTCGGGGAGGCTTTGGCCGCTGAGGGCGGCGGCGACGCGCGGGGCGGTGTTGCTGTGGCCGACGACGAGGACGGTCTTGCCCTTGTGCTTCGTCCTGATTTCACCGGCGAGCGCCGCCGGGTGGCCGGCCGAATTGTCGCGGCCGAGTTCGACGACCTGCGCGGGGATTTTGAGGCGTTCGACGAGCGGGCGCGCCGTGTCGCGCGCCCGCTTGAACTGCGTGGTGTAGACGAACTGCACGCCCGCCTGCTCGGCGATGTCGGCGAGCCTCTCGGCGCGCTTCCGCCCGGCCTCGCTGAGCGGCGGGTCGCCGCCCTCGGCCGCGGCCTTCTCGGCGTGGCGGACGACGATGACGACGGTCGGCGCTTCCACCCGGCGCGCCGGCGCGGGCGTCGCCACGGCGAACAGCGCGGCGATGCAGGCGAGGGTTTTGAACATGAACGATTCTTCCTCCCGAGTTTCGGGTCACAGGATTTTAGATTTTAGATTTGCGATTTTTGATTTGAAGGCGGGAGGGCCTATGCTTTCAATCGCAAATCGCAAATCCAAAATCCAAAATCCAAAATCCAAAATCCTTATTCCAAACTCGCCGCCGGGTGCGCGGGCAGGAGCGTGTCGCGCCGCCGGTCGCCGCGCAGGCGGACGAGGGCGCGGACGGCGAGGTAGACGGCGAGGCCGACGAGCGCGGCCGAGGCCAGCGCGTTGACCAGCTCGATGTCGAAGCCCCGCGTGACGCGCAGGTTGCCGACGACGAGGCCGACGAGCGCCCACAGCGTGATGGCGAGCACGAAGAGCATCGGGGCGAGCGTGTAGCCGATGCGCTGGCGCGCGCGGTAGAGCCACGCCGTGACGGTCAACAGCGTCAGCGCCGCGAGCAACTGGTTCGACGCGCCGAAGAGCGTCCAGAACTTCGACCACGAGTTAGCCGGCGCGAACGTGATGAAATAGAAGGGCAGCGCCACCGTCAAAAGCGTCCCCAGGAGCGCGCCGACTCTCCCCCGCCAGCCGAACAGCTCCTGCACGATGTAGCGGCCCAGGCGCGTGCACACGTCGAGCGTGTCGAAGACGAAGGTCGAGAAGGCCATCGCCCCGAAGGTGGTGGCGAACGCGCGGTTCCCCTCGCCGACGAAGGGCAGGAGCGTCAGGAAGCCGCCGATGCCCTCGCCGTAGATGGTGCCCGGGGCCTTCCCCTTCAGCGTCTCCTGCGCGGCGATCATCACCGTGACGAGCGCGATCAGGGCGACGAACCCCTCGGCGAGCATCGCGCCGTAGCCGACGGGGCGGATGTGCGACTCGCGCTCGACCTGCTTCGAGGTCGTGCCCGAGCAGACGAGGCCGTGGAAGCCGGAGCACGCGCCGCACGCGATGGTCACGAAGAGGAAGGGGAAGAGCGCGCCCGTCATCCCCGGCACCGTCCAGCCCTTGAAGGCCGGCTGTTGGATTTCGTAGCCGCCGAAGAAGACGCCGACCACCCCGAGCGCGATGGCCGCGTAGAGGATGAATCCGCCGAGGTAGCCGCGCGGCTGCAAGAGCGACCACACGGGCACCACCGAGGCCACGCAGCAGTAGGCGAGAATCAGGAGGCCCCACGTCTTATGGTCGAGCGCGAAGACGGTCGAGACCTTCGTCCCGACCCACGAGAGCGCGAAGGCCGCCGGCACGAAGACGGCGGTGACGAGCCACAGCGGCGGGTCGAGGTACTTCTGCACGAGGCCGAGGGCGACCGAGAGCGCGAGGTACATGACGCTCGCCGCCGCGACCGCGCCGCCGGGGTTGAACCGGACGGCCGCGGCGCGCAACTCCTCGGAGCCGGCGACGAAGGTGCCGGCCGTGATGTCGGCGAAGGCGACGATGACGTAGACGAGCGCGATCCAGATGAAGGCCATCATGGCGCGCCCCGCGCCGCCCCCGAGGTGCTCGCGCGTAATCTCGGCCACCGAGGTCGCGCCGTGGCGCACGGAGGCGGCGAGGCTCGTGAAGTCGTGCACGGCTCCGATGAGCACCACGCCGAGTCCGATCCACAGGAGGCACGGCAGCCACCCGAACGCCTGGCACGCGAGGATCGGCCCGGCAATCGGCCCGGCCGCGGCGATGGCCGAGAAGTGTTGCCCGAAGAGGTAGAACGGCCGGGTCGGCACGAAGTCCACGCCGTCGTTGACGGCGTGGGCCGGCGTCTGCCGCGAGTCGTCCAGCCTGAACTGCCGCGCCACCCACCCGCCGTACAGGTGGTAGGCGGCGACGAGCATCAACAGGAACCCGAGCGCGAGAAGTGTCAGGCTCAATTTTCGACCTCCAGATGCGCGCGGGGCGCGGCTCAGACGTCCTCGAACAGCACCAGCCTCACGACCGGGCTGGCGGCCCTGGCTCGATGACGCTCGCCCTCCTCGCCCCCGATGAAAATTCCGTCGCCCGCCGTGAAGTTCTCGACGCGGTCGGCGAAGGCCACCTCCAAATCTCCCTCGACGACGTACCCGGCGTGGGCCTTCGTGCACCATTCGCGCTCGACGAAAGCTTCGGTGAATTCGACGAGGCGCAGCCTCCGCCCGCCCCGCATGACCGCCTTCGAGCGCGCGCCGGGGGATGTTTCCTCCCACGACAGCTTACCGAAATCTATTCTCGCCGCGCACATGTTCGAGTGGGGTGTGGGCTGTCACACCGGACTGCGGCCGACGGCCTCAAGAGTCTCTTTTTTTGATACCGCTCACCCCTCACCGCTCACTACTATTTGAGGTCTTTGAGAATCTCGCGGCTCGCGTTTAAGCCGGGCGCGCCGGTGACGCCGCCGCCGGGGTGCGTGCCGGCGCCGCACAGGTAAAGATTTTTAATCGGCGTGCGGTACTGCGCCCAGCCGATGACGGGGCGGAAGGTGAAGAACTGGTCGAGCGACATCTCGCCGTGCAGGGGGTGTCCGCCCGTCAGGCCGTAAGTCTGTTCGAGGTCGGGCGGCGTGACGAGCTGCCCGCCGATGATTAACTCGGGGAGGTTCGGCGCGTAAGCCGAAAGGGTTTTGATGACGGCGTCGCCGAACCCGTCGCCGCGCGCCGCCCAGTCGCCCTCCTTCAGACGGTAGGGCGCGAACTGGGCGTAGACCGACATGACGTGCTTGCCTGCGGGCGCGAGCGACGGGTCGGTGAGCGTCGGGATCGTCACGTCCAGGTACGGCTCGGGCGAGTAGTCGCCGTACTTGGCCGCGTCGAAGGCGCGCTCCAGGTAATCAATCTCGGGGCCGATGTGGATGCGCCCCGCGAGGGCGGAGGCGGCCCCGCCGTCGCCGGAATCTTTGAGGGCCGTGAACGTGGGCAGCGCGTCGAGGGCGAGGTTGAGCTTCGCGGTCGCCCCCGTCGCGCGGTAGCCGCGCACCTTCGCGAGGAAGTCGGGGTCGAGTTCGGTCGGCTCGACGAGCGAGAGGAAAGTGTGTCGCGGGTCGGCGTTCGAGACGACGGCGCGCGCCCGTACCTCTTCGCCTCCTTCGAGCACGACGCCCGTGGCCGCGCCGCCTTCGACCAGCACGCGCTCGACGCCGACGCCGGTGCGGACTTCGGCCCCCGCCGCGCGTGCCGCCGCGG
>JALZHT010000798.1 GCA_030860645.1 Acidobacteriota bacterium | reverse complement strand
AGAGAGACGGCCCGCAGCCGCTCGCCGCTGCGCAGGGAGACCTGCCGCGCGCGCAGGTCAACGCTTTCTATTTCGGCCTCAGTCCACAGGTCGAAGTCGCACCCCTCGACCTGCGCCGCGAACACGTCGCGCAACGCCCGCCCGTCCGGCGCGACCACGCCGAGGTGGTTCTCGACCGCGTTGTAGACGCGAAGGAGTTGCCCGCCCGTCTCCGCCCCCCGCTCCAGCACGAGCGCGTCCAGCCCCAACTCGTCGCACCACATCGCGGCCGACAGCCCGGCCGGCCCCGCGCCGATGATGATTACGTCATGCATAAAGCGCATCAGTTCCGAGTTGCGGGTTTCGAGTTTCGAGTTAAAGAAGAAATTGTTTTTAACTCGCAACTCGGAACCCGCAACCCGAAACTATTATTTCTTCCTGTATCGCGCCGCGAAGGTCGCGGCCTCCGTGGCGTCGAGGTCGCGGCGGAACTGGTCGCGGAGGAGTTCGCCGTAGACGACGAGGTCGCGGGCGAGCATGTGGAGGCGTCGGGTGACGGCCGGGGCGTAGACGCCCGCGGCCGCGTCGAAGTCCTCCCTGGGGTGGACGGTGACGCCGTAGGGGAGGCTCCAGCCGTAGCACTGGCGCACGGCCGTGCGCATCTGATCCATCGCCGTCAGGCCGCGCTCGTGCGACGAGCAGAGGTAGCCGAAGAGCCGGCCGGCGAACTCCTCCCAGAAGTAGTCGAGGAAGTTCTTCAGCGCGCCGCTCATCGAGCCGTGGTAGTCGGGCGTGGCGAGGATGAAGACCTCGGCCCAGTTCACCGCGTCCTGCGCGGCGATGACGGCCGCCGTCCGCGGCGTGTCCTCCGGGCGGTAGACGGGGAGGTCGGCGTCGTTGAGGTCGAGCAGGCGCGTCTCGGCCCCGCGCGCCCGCGCCGCCTCCGTCACCGCCCGCAGCGCCCGCGCGCTGTGCGACCCCGCGCGCATGCTCCCCGACACCCCGAGAATCTTCACGCTCACCGCCCGCCCTCGTCCTTTCGTACGATGAATCTTCCGAGAGAAATATTAACAGGGATGGACAGGATAAAAAGCAAATGAGGAATGATGAATGAAAGGCAAGTTTTCAGTTTTCGGTAAAGACAAAACTGAAAACTAATTCATCATTCATCACTCCGCATTCCTCATTTCCCGTCCGTCCCTGTTAATTACTTGTCGCCTGACGGGCGGCGGGCGATGATTTCGGCCGAGCGTCGCGTGTGCTGGCCGGCGTCGGTGTCGTGGCCCGCGGTCTCGTGGTAGTGCAGGAGTTCCCAGCCGCCGAACTCGGCGCGCAGTTCGCCGGGGTGGAGCAGGAAGTCGGGGTTCATCGGGCGGGCCTGCGGGTCTTCGTCGTCGAGGTGGAGAGAGGCGACGAAGAGGCCGCCCGGGCGGACGCCCGCGCGCAGGGCGGGGAAGAGGTCGCGCTGCAAGTAATAGAAGTCGCAGACCAGGTCGTAAGTCCCCGGCTCGACGCGGAACTCGCCGCGCTCCAGGTCGGCGACCCGCGCGTCCACTTCGAGGCCGCGCGCGCGCGCACGCTCGCGCATCAGCTCGACGCCGACGCGCGAGGCGTCAACGGCCGTCACGCGGAAGCCGCGCGCGGCGAGAAACAACGCGTGCCGGCCCGCGCCGCACGCGAGGTCGAGGGCGCGGCCGCCGCCCGCCTCGCCGCCCTCGTAAATCTCGACCGCGCGTGCGAGCAGCGGGCTTGGCTCCAGCGTCGCGTAATCCCCGCGCCCGTACCTCTCATCCCAATCGGCCATAATTAAGTTTCGAGTCAAAGGGATTTTTGATTTTAGATTTTTGATTGGCGATTGCAGAAGGCGGCGCGCGGTCTTCAATCCAAAATCCAAAATCCAAAATCAAAAATCCTTTAACTGCCGCGCAGTTCGGCGCGGAGTTCGGCGGCGACTTCGTCCGGCTCAAGGGTGGAGGCGGCGAGCAGTCCGCCCGCGCCGGCGGACTTCACGGCCGCGGTCAGCTCGCTCCGATCCAACTTCCAGCGCCCGCCGCCCGCCTCCAACCCGTTGAGGCGTTCGACGAGCGCCGCGAAGTCGTGGCGCTCGACGCGCGGCCGCACGACCGTCACCGCCCAGGAGTAGTAAGGGTAGTCGACGCGGTAGCCCCAGCCGCCCGGCATCGGCAGGGCGACGAGGTAGAGGCGGCCGCGCGCGTGGCGCGAGACGGCCGTGTAGGGGACGGCGTGGCGCGCGGGGTCGAAGCCGCCGGGGCCGAAGAGGTCTGCCGCGAGCGTAACGACGGAGAGGCCGGCCGCGGCGTCCTCCTCGACGCGCGACGAGCCGCGCGCGAAGCTCTCCAGCGCCGCCTCGGTCGCCGCCCACGCCTCGCGCCACAGCGGCTCATAGTCGTCCGTCCGCGTCAGCACGCGCTCGACTTCGGGGAGGACGAGTTCGTAGGCGCGCGC
>JALZHT010000797.1 GCA_030860645.1 Acidobacteriota bacterium | reverse complement strand
GGCGCTCAGGTTTTCCACGATTGACGATTGACGATTGACGATTCACGGCTTCATTTCGATTTACGATTCACGATTTACGATTTACGATGGCAGTCATGGAAGACCGTGAGATCAGGGAACTGGAGAAGTCGCTGGAGCAGATCTGGGAGGTCGCGCGCCGCTTCGGCCTCGACCCCTTCCCGACGCGCTTCGAGATCGTGCCGGCCACCGTCATGTACGAGATCGGCTCCTACGCGCTGCCCGGCCGCTACTCGCACTGGACGTTCGGCAAGGCGTACCACCGGATGAAGACGATGTACGACTTCGGGCTGTCGAAGATTTACGAGGTCGTCATCAACACCAACCCCTCCTACGGCTTCCTCCTGGAGACCAACAGCCCCGTCCAGAACAAGCTCGTCATGGCCCACGTCCTCGGCCACGTCGACTTCTTCAAGCACAACGCCTACTTCTCGAAGACCAACCGCCGGATGGTCGAGACCGTCTCGACGCACTCGGGGAGGATGGCCGAGTACGAGTTCAAGTACGGGCGCAAGCAGGTCGAGCGCTTCCTCGACGCCGTCCTCTCCGTCGAGGAGCACATCGACCCGAACTTCTTCATCCGGCACGAGGGGCCGGCGCGCCCGCCCGGCGAGCCGCGGCCCTCGAAGCCCGCCGGCCGCTACGACGACCTCTGGAACATCGGCGCGCCGAAGGAGGCGGCCGGCCCGCCCCCCGACGAGAAGCCGCGCGGCGAGCGCCTCCCCGAGAAAGACCTCCTCTTCTACATCATGCGCAACTCGCCCGCCCTCGAAGACTGGCAGCGCGACGTGATGGCGATGGTCCACGAGGAGATGGAATACTTCGTCCCGCAGATGCAGACCAAGACCCTCAACGAGGGCTGGGCGTCGTTTTGGCACGCGCGCATCATGCGCGAGCTGGACTTGCCGGACACGGAGCTTCTGGAGTTCGCGGAGCTTCACTCGGGAGTCGTCTCGCCGCACAAGGGGCAGTTGAACCCGTACTACCTCGGCTACAAGATTCTGGAGGACATCGAGCGGCGGTGGGACAACCCGACCGAGGAGGAGCGCGTGAGGTTCGGGCGCCGCGGGGGCGAGGGGCGCGCGAAGATTTTCGAGGTGCGGGAGCTGGATAACGACGTCTCTTTCCTGCGCAACTACCTGACCGAGGAGCTGTGCGAGGAGCTCGACCTGTTCGTCTACGAGCTGGTCGACGAGGAGGAGTGGACGGTGACGGAGAAGCGCTGGGAGCGTGTGCGCGACCAGCTCGTCGCCAACATGACCAACTTCGGCTTCCCCTACATCGTCGTCGCCGACGGCGACTACAACGGCAACCGCGAACTCTACCTCCGCCACCAGTACGAGGGCGCGGAACTCGACATGAACTACGCCCGCAAGGTGCTCGAATACGTCTACGTCCTCTGGGGCCGCCCCGTCCACCTCGAAACCACCGCCGACGACGAGCCCGTCCGCCTCCACTACAACGGCGAGGAGCACGACGAGGACTGAGCCGGGCGCGCGGGGCGAGGCTCAGGCGTCGTAGCCGAGTTCACGCAGCAAGCGCCCGGCGACGCGCTCGAAGCGGGCCTGGTCTGAAGGGTGCATCTCGGTGCGCCAGAGGCCGACGCGGTCGGCCCGCGGCGGCTGGCCGGCCCGCTCGTGGATGGCCCTCCGCTCCTCCGGCCCGATGACCCGCCCCTCCCGCGCCCGAAGCGGCTGCACCATCTCGCCCAGCCTCTCCCCCGCCGAAAGGTGGTAGTCGAGCATCGCGGCGTCCCAGCGGAGGCCGATAAAGTCGCAGACCGTTTTGAGGGTGGCCTCCGTCCGGACGACCAAGTCCTCATACCTCACTTCGAGGTAGCCGGCGAGGGCCGGGGCCTGCCGGCGGGCGGCCTCGATCCACGAGACCCAGCGCTCGGCCGCCTCGCTCACGGAGTCGGGGCCGAACCACAAACCCCTGAAGGAGAGGGCCACGTCGCGGCCGTCGCGGATCAGGTGGATGAAACGCGCCTCGGGCAGCGCGTCCTGGATGTCGCGCATGTGGAGGACGTAGAAGGGGGTCTTGTCGCCCCAGCGCGTCTTGCCGCGGCCCTCGGCGTAGAGCCGGTAGAAGGCCCGCAGCGCCTCGCCCGCGCCGAAAGGGGTGAGGGCCTCGACCCGCCGCCGCAACTCGCGCTCCTCCAGGTGGTGGTCGCGCCAGAAGGGCGCGCCCGTCACCGCCTTGAGGAACGCCCGGCGGGGGCGCAGCGACCGGCGGCAGGCCCGGAGCGCCGCCGGGATGAAGTGCGTCTCGGGCGGCACGGCCACCTCGGGGTGGGCGTCGAGCATCAGCCGCAGGAGCGTCGTGCCGCACCGCCCGGTGCCGACGATGAAGGGCGACGGGGTCATCGCCGCCACCTCCGGGCGCGCGGCCTGTCGGCCCACTCCTCGGAGAAGTGCTCGGTGCGCGGG
>JALZHT010000007.1 GCA_030860645.1 Acidobacteriota bacterium | reverse complement strand
AGCGGGTGGCGCGGCCAGCCGGGCGGGCCGAGCAGCGCGGAATCAAGCAGGGGCCAGTCGGCGGCGAGCCGACCCATCAGCTTCTGATACGCGCCGGCGTCCGCGCCGAGCGTTGCGGCCGTGGCGGCGACCGAGCGTTCGAGCACGGCGGCCGTTCCGTCGTCGAAAGGGTGCGCGAGCGGCGCGGGCGGGAAGACCCATTCGAGGCCGTGCTCGGCGAGCGGGAGCGTGCGGAAGAAGGGCGAGCCGGCGGCGAGGGGGTGAATAGCCGAACAGACGTCGTGGACGAAGCCGGGCAGCGTCAACTCCGCCGAGCGCGCGCCGCCGCCGACCCTGTCGTTGGCCTCGCGCACGAGCACGGAGCGGCCCGCGCGGGCCAGCGTGATCGCCGCCGCGAGGCCGTTCGGCCCCGCCCCGACGACGACCGCGTCGTATGCTCGCGACTTCCCCATCAGGCGACGCCCGGCAGCGACGCGTCTTTAAGCCGCGCGGTCATGGTCAACGCGCCTGGAGTCGAGCGAGTACGCGCCGGCGCCGTCGGTGAAGAACTTCAGCAGGCCGCCCACAATGGCAATATTCTTCAGGACGTGGATCATCTGGTTCTGGCCCTCTTGTCCGGGGGCAAACATTTGAGGCGCGTGAATGGTCAGCGTGACCGGGACGAGGTAGAGCACCAGCAGCGCGGCCGCCAGGCGAGTCTGGTAGCCGAGGAGCAGCGCGAGCGCGCCGGCCAACTCGGCGACGAGGGCGACCACCAGGGCGAGCGCCGGCATCGGAATTCCGATGCTCGCCATCATGGCCTCCGTCTGGCCGAACCCGATGATCTTAAAGGCTCCAGAGATGAGGAAGATGAGCGCCGTGAGAGCGCGCGCGAGCGGTTGCAGATAGGTGTACATGCCTCGGGCCTCCCGTGTCTGTTAGAGCCTCCTCGTTAAAGAGCTTTCCGAAGGCTTAACATCGCCTGTCCCCGCCGAACAATTGCCCGCCCCGCTCCGAAGGGCTACGGTGATCTGGCTCGTTTGAGGTAGAACACGACCGCGCCCGCGGCGACGGCCAGAGACGACGCCAGGCCGAGCCAGAACCAGCCGGTCACCTGCGCCCCGATCAGGCCCGACGACTGCTCCGCACCCGTGCGCTCGCGATTCATCAGGTAGGCGCTGAGCGCGCCGCCGATCACGCTCACCAGCGCAAAGACTGCGGGCGTGTTCTGCCAGAGCCGCACGACGGCCGGCAGGATGATAGCGAGCATCAACAGCGGCAGGAGCCACAGCTCCCCGGCGCCGCGGCGCGCGAGGTCGAAGCCGCTGGCGGAATCTTTATAGCCGGCGCAGCTCACCTGCACCCACGGCAGGAAGAAGCAGATCAGGACGGACACCGCCGCGCTTAAAGTCACCCGCCGCGCCTTCTCCATCGCGTCGCTCCTTACGTCACGCCCCTTGCTACCTGCCCCTGATAAGTCACGACCCGTTCGTTCGCTCATACTCCGTCCGTCAATCTTCGTGCTCAACCCAGTTGGCGGGATTCGCGGAAGGCGGAAGGTTCGGCTCACCGGCGGGCGACTCCGGTTGCGGCCCCGTGTCCGGCGGCAACGTCACTGGTTCCATCGGATCGGGTTCGATGGGGTCGTGCGGTCGGGTGGGCAATTCGGGTCGTTCATCCGGCGGCGTCGGGTCAGTGTGCGCATTACGGCTCATAGAAACCCCTCCTCACAATTCTGCGCCGCGGCTATTCCGTTTCGCCGCGGGGCGGCCCGCCGTCGTTGATCCACACGGTCTTGACGTTAACGAACTCGCGTATGCCGTGGGTGCCCAGCTCGCGCCCGTAGCCCGAACGCTTCACCCCGCCGAAGGGCAGGCGCGGGTCGGAGGCCACCATGGCGTTGATGAAGACGGAGCCCGCCTCAAGCTCTTCGATGAAGCGTTCACGCTCCGCGCCGTCGTTCGTCCACGCGCTTGAGGCGAGCCCGAACGACGTGTCGTTGGCGAGGCGGATGGCCTCTTCAACGTCGCGCACGCGGAAGAGCGCCGCCACGGGGCCGAACATCTCCTCGCGGTACGCGGGCGAGTCGCGCGGGATGTCCGCCAGCACCGTGGGCGCGTAGTAATTGCCGGGGCGTTCGAGGCGCCGCCCGCCGGTCAGGACGCGCGCGCCCGTCTCCACCGTCCTTCTCACCTGCTCGTCGAGGCCGTCGAGGATGTCTGCGGTGGCGAGCGGGCCGATCTCCGTCGTTTCTTCCGTCGGGTCGCCGATCTTCAGCGCCCCCATCCCGCGGACGAAGCGGTGCTCGAACTCGTCGTAGATTTCGTCGTGGACGATGAAACGCTTGGCGGCGATGCACGACTGGCCGTTGTTGATGGTGCGCGCCTTGACGGCCGTCTCGACGGCCGAGGCCAGCTCGGCGCTCGGCATGACGATGAAGGGGTCGCTGCCGCCGAGTTCGAGCACCGTCTTTTTGATCCGCTTGCCGGCCGCGCTCGCCACGCTGCTCCCCGCAGGCTCGCTCCCCGTCAGCGTCGCCGCCGCCACGCGCGGGTCGTCGAGGATGCGCCCCACCTCGTCTGTGCCGACGAGCAGAGTTTGGAACGCGCCTTCGTCGAAGCCCGCGCGCCGGAAGATTTCTTCAATCGCGAGCGCGCACTGCGGGACGTTCGAGGCGTGTTTGAGGAGGCCGACGTTGCCGGCCATCAGCGCGGGCGCGGCGAAGCGGAAGACCTGCCAGAAGGGGAAGTTCCAGGGCATGACGGCGAGCACGGGGCCGAGCGGCTGGTAGCGCACGAAGCTGCGCGCCGCGCCGGTCTCGACCACCTCGTCGGCGAGGAATCGTTCCGCCGTCTCGGCGTAGAAGCGGCAGACCCACGCGCACTTGGTCGCCTCCTCGCGCGCCGCCCTCAGAGGCTTCCCCATCTCGTTCGTCATCAGGCGGCCGAACTCTTCCTTCCCGGCTTCGAGAATCTCCGCCGCCCTCCGCATCTTCCGCGCGCGTCCGGGGAACGGCGTGCGGCGGTGCTCGCGGAATGCTCCCGCCGCGCGCTCAAGTTTCTCTTCAAGCTGCGCCCCGGAGAGCGGCTCGAAGGAGCGTAGAGTCTCCCCCGTCGCGGGGTTCACCGAAGCAATCGCCATCTCAATCCTTCCCCCTCTACGCTTCGGAAGCCGACTCACGTTTGTTTGCCGCCGCGGCCGGCTTGATTATCTAAGCCCAGTTGATACGCGCGGCCCCGTTCGTAACCGCGCCGGAAGGCTTCTTCCCGGTGAGTCTCTCCGACACGCTCGCGCAAAGACTCGACATCTTCCTCGAACGTCTTGCCGCGCGACAACGGGTGCAGGGCCGCTTCAAATCCGCGCCGGAAGAGCGGCTCGTCAGCCGCGAAATCATGTCCCTGCCGCGCATACTCTTCCGCCTCCGCCGCGCGCAAGCCCTCCCACCAGATTTCACGCGCCTCCGATCATGATCCCGCCCGCTAGCCCCAGCCCGCGGCCCACAGCGCCGCCGACCTTCTCGCCCGCGCGCGGTTCCTCGGTCTCGATGGTCAACACTTTTTCTTCGACTTCCTGTTCCGAAGCGCCGGCAGTGAGCAGGGCTAAATGCTCGTCGGTGATGCCGGTCGCGCGCAGACGCCCCGCCGCGCGCTCCGCGTCAGACCGTGAGTCGAAGATGCCGGCGACGGTTATCATGCTCAGGTTCCCTTCTTCTCTAATCGTCACGGCGTCTCAAAGCACGCGCCTGCGGTGCCGCACCGAAGCGGTCAGGGCTGCCCGGCTTGCTTCCGCCGCACGATCTCGACCGAGCACGGCGCGTGGCCCGCAACCGCCTGCGCGACGCTGCCGAGCAGCCACCGCTTGAGGCCCGTGTAGCCGTGCGAGCCGACCACGATGAGGTCGGCGTCCCACTCCTTCGCCTCGTCCACAATCACCGAGCGCGGGTCGCCGTCACGCACCGCCGTCTCCGCCGTCAGGCCGCCGCCGCGCAGAGTCTCCGCCACGCCCGCGGTGAGTTGGTCGGCATGTTTCGTCATCTCTTGCCGCGCCTGTTCGAGGCTGCCGCCCGCGTCGTACCAGACTTCGGCGGCGGGTGGGACGACACGCTCCACGGCCGAGAGCACGCGCACCCGCGTCCCCGAAGGCCACGGGCGAGCCGCGACCTCTTCGACCGCGGCCGCGGAGTATTCCGACCCGTCAACGGCTAAAAGTATCTTCATAGCTTCTCCCCAAATCACTCTGGCGCAAAGTGGATGACACGGCCGCCCGGCCTTCTCTAACCTCAACCGCCGGGATGTCCTCTTTTTTTATTCTTACCTCTGAGACTCGACGATTAACGATTTCTGCTCAGTGCCCGCACGGCCTCGAAGGCACGTTCCAGTGTTTGATCCACGTCGCCGACATAACCGGGCCGCGCGGAACCGGACAGGCCGCCGCCCGGCTCCTCCTCGACGACGATCTCTCCGCCCGGACAATGCACCAGATGACGGGTACTGCCGCCCGGTCGTGTGCGGCTCTCGACTACCACACAGTCGAAGACGCGCTCCGCGATGACCTGGCCGCCGGACACGACGCGCGCACGGCGGGCGCTGCCCTCCGCCCCCACCGCCGCCAACCAGGCCGCGCCGCCTTCCTCCTGCCCCGCCGCGACCTCGCGTTCCGGATACACGTCTTCGTACCCGGCCCCGTAGTCAACTTGATACTGATAGTTCAAGTCGTCACCTCCGAGCCGTCGGCGCGCCCCCCGCGCGCGAGACGATGATGGGCGGCACGAGCGGCGGCGTCCCCGGCGGCACGAGCGGAGGTTCGGGCGGCGTGGGTGACGGTGGCGGCTCCGGCGGCTTCGGCACAGGCGGAACCGGATCGGTCGGCGGGCGCTCCGGCCACGGCTCGGCCGGCCTGGGCACGGGATGCTCGGGGTCGGGCATCGGCGACTCCGTTCTTATGGTTGTCTTCTCAATTAAAGTCCTCATCTTCCTCGTCACTCCTTTTACTCTTCAAACGTGCGCCCGTCTCTCAATGGTTTGCTGACGGCGAAAGTTATGCGGTCAGCCCGTCCCGCTTCTCCAGGATGTCGCGCAGCCACCACTCGTGCTTCTCGTGGATCTGCACGAAACGCGAGAAGAGGTCGACGGTGCCGGGGTCGTCCACCTCGTCCGCCGCCCGCGCGCCCGCGCGCATCTCCTTGATCACGACCAGGAGGTTTTCATCCGCCTCCTTGATCATCTCGCGCATCGTCTGGCCGCGGGCGGCCACCTTGACGCTCGCCGTCTGAAGCATCTCCTGCGGGCTTGCAACCGGGTCCTGCCCGATCATCCGCACGCGCTCGGCGAACTCGTCCACGGTGTCGAGCACCGCCTCCGCGAACTCGTCGAAGAGCAGGTGGAGGTCGCGGAACATCGGCCCGTAGGTCTGCCAGTGGTAGTGCTTGTAGTTGAGGTAGAGGACGAGGGCGTTGGCGACCTGCCGCTGCAAGTGCTCGACCACGGGGCTGTCCGGCGCGTTCTCGCTGGATATTTCCTCGGCCAGCTCCGTCGAGCGCGACTTCCCGCGCTTCCGCGCCGCCGCGCCGCTCTTGGTTGTCTTAGCCATGAATCCCTCCGTTCATTCAACCAGACGCACTTGGCTCTTTCGGCTCGACGGGGTAGCCGGCCTCGGCCCAGGCGTCGAAGCCCCCGTAGAGCGGGTGGACGTTCTTCCAGCCGTGAACCATCAGCGCGAGCGCCACACGGGCGCTTGAGCCTTCGTGCGGTCAAGTGCAATAGGTGATGACCGTGCGGTCGCGTGGTATCTCGTTGAGGTGGCGCTCCACCTCGTCGGCGGGCACGCGGATCGCGCCCGGCAGCTTCGCGTCGGCCTCGCCCCACGCCTGCGGGTTACGCGTGTCAAGAAAGACGAGCGGCTCGCCGCGATCCATCCTCTCCTTCACCTCGTCTACAGTGACCCTTGTGGCTTCCATCGCCATTAACCTCCCTTGAGGGCGTGACTACTCACAAAGCCGATGAGCAGGGGGTTGAACCGTTTATGCCTTCAATAAGTCCTTTCGCTGAGCGCGCTATCGTTATTTCGGCTGATCTTAGAATGTCATCGAACCCCGTCAGGGCTGATCTTCCTGATCGAGGCGGAGAAGCAGGCGTCGCGCCTTTTCCAGCGCGTCCGCTTCATCCAGGACGGGACCTAGTGCGTCCAGAATCTCGCTCGGCGCGGGAGACTTCCCGGCGGCGAAGGCCCGCAAAAGCTTCGGCACGTTGCGCACGCCCTGCACTACGTAGAGCGCGATCTTGGCGGCTTCGAGCTGCTCACGCCCGCTTCCGACGAGTGCGTCCGTCAACTCACTCCGCATGTACTCGAACGTGTCGAATTCGAGGCTCGGATCAGTCGGCGTATCGCAGATGTTACTCTTCTTGCTTTCCTGCACCAACGCGTTTCCCCCCCGCCCGCCAAACGCCGTTACACTTGCGGCCTACCCGTAATGCGCCGCCGCAAACCTCGCCCCGCCTGACGGAGTTATCTACTCAAACACGACGCCGTCGACCATCTCCGGCAGCACCGCCGAGCGGAACCGCACGAGCGTGGTCGTCCCGCCGCCCGACTCGATCTGGAGCGCCATGTCCGCCCCGCTCTCGGCCTGTTCGATACGGACATGCGTCGGCCGAGCGATGTTGTGTGTGACGCGCTCTGATAATCCCTTACCGAGGATGATCGAGATCACGCCCGCGCCGCCTCCCTTTAAGTCGGCGGTGACCCCCGCGAGAGCCATCTCCCCCGCCTCGACCTGCGCCCCGATCTCTTCGCCGAACACTTCGACGGTGACCAGCCAGCCCTCGTGCTGGCGGCTGAAGCCGTCCAAGAATTCGGCCCACTCACCCCGCGGAATTTCTCTCATTTCATCCGCCCCTTTCCCTCACACGCCGGAAGGGTAGGTCTCCGGCGCTTCGCCCGCCTTCCAACGGGTGCTGCGCTCCAGAGGCTCGACGGCGCGCGTCTCGTCGAAGTGCAGCACGGCGTCGAACTGCGCGGGCAGGCGCGCGTGGAAGTAGTGGCTCTGGCGCTCAGTCTCGGGCCGGTAGATGACGCCGATGGCGCGCTCCAGCCGCGGCGAGCCGAGGGCCGACGCCGCGGCTGTGCCCTCACGCAGGTCGAGCAGGAAGCGCGGGACGCCCGTCTCGTGGAACAGCGCCTCGTAACTCTCCTTCAGCGCCGGGCGCACGCGCTTGCGCTCGGCGGGGGCGTCCCAGTCCGAGGCGGCCGTGACCGTGCCCGTGTAAGTGGAGAAGCCGACGAGCACGGACTCGCCGCCGTACTTCTCGCGCACGAGCTGGCCGACGTTCCACTCGCCGCCCTCGCCCATCTGCGTCGCGCGCGCGTCGCCGAGGTGTGAGTTGTGCGCCCAGACGACGACCTTCGCCCCGCCCCCGCCCCGCCCTTCGAGATGCGCCACGAGCGCGTGGAGCGTCTCGACCATGTGGCGGTCGCGCAGGTTCCAGGAAGAGACGCGCCCGCGGAACATCGAGCGGTAGTACTCCTCGGCGTTGCGCACGAGCCGCGCGTTCTGCTCAGCGAAGAAGAACTCGTCCTCGGCCACGCGGCCGTCGCGCGAGGCGTAGTCGGCAGCGCGGCGCTGCAACTCGACGAGTTGGCTCACCACCTCCTGCTCGCACGACTCCGCCAGCCCGAATCCGGCGGCATAGCCGTAAGCCTGCGTGTCCTCACCGAAATGGTCGAAGCACGAGTAGCGGTAGCGTGCGCGCTTCGCCCCTTCCGGGTCAACGCGGTCGAGGTAGCCGAGGATCGCCTCTATTGAGGCGCGCAGGCTGTAGAGATCGAGCCCGTAGAATCCGACCTTCGCGGCGTCCGCGGATGACCTGTCGTTGTGCTCGCGCAGCCAGCCGACGAAGTCGAGCACGTCGGCGTTGCGCCACATCCAAGCGGGGAAGCGTTTGAAGCCCGCGAGCGCCTCGCCCGCACCCCGGTCGTCGCCCCGCCCGCGCACGTAGCGGTTGACGCGGTAAGCGTCCGGCCAGTCGGCCTCGACCGCGACAGCCGTAAAACCTTTCTCTTTAATGAGCCGCTTCGTGATCTGGGCGCGCTCGCGGTAGAACTCGTGCGTCCCGTGCGACGCCTCGCCGAGCAGCACGAAGCGGGCGTCGCGGATGACTTCCATCAACGGGTCGTAGTCCACGGGCGCGCCCGTCAGCGGGCGTGCGGCCTCGCGCACTACGTTGACCGCATCAACCATCGCCCTACCCTCCTTATAACCCGAGCGGCGTCCGTCACCTCTCCGACGCGCCGCCCTGCTTGCGAGCCGCAGCACGCGCCAGTAGGGCGCGCACTTCTTCGTCGGTGGTCTGCGAGAAGTCTTCGTACCACATGCCGACACCCCGGAAATGGCGCGGCGTCACGGCGCACACGATGTCGTCCACCTCACTGCGGAACTCGTCGCACGTCTCCGGCGACGAAACGGGTACGGCCACGACGATGCCTGCCGGCCCCTGCCTGCGGAGCGCGGCGGCGGCGGCCCGCATGGTCGAGCCCGTCGCCAATCCGTCGTCCACGAGAATCACAGTGCGCCCTCGCACGTCCGGCGGGGGACGGTCGTCACGGTATGCGCTCTCGCGCCGCTCCAGTTCCCGCTGCTCGTCCGCCGCCACGGCGTCGATCACCTCGCCGGGGATGTGGAGGTAGTTCACCACGTCCTCGTTGACGACGCGCACGCCGCCCGTGGCAATCGCCCCCATTGCGAGTTCTTCATGCCCCGGCACGCCGAGCTTCCTCACCAGAAAGATGTCGAGCGGGGCGTCGAGCTTTTCGGCCACCTCGAAGGCGACGGGCACGCCGCCGCGCGGCAGCGCCAGCACGAGCACGTCCCGGCGGCCGGCGTAGCCCGAAAGCTCATCAGCCAACCGGCGGCCGGCGTCGGTGCGATCCCGGAAAAGCATCTCTTCCTCCCTCCCGGCCTGATGCCGCGGGGCCCTCCTGCCGGCGCCTCACCCTCTCAGCACAGGTCGCCGAGCGACTCGTTGCTTAAAAGCCTCCGTACGGCCGCCGCGACGAGCGGCGCGACCGAGACCACATGTAACTGTGCCCGACCCTCCCCGGCCGTCGCCACGGTGTCGGTCACGAACACCTCGCGCACGCCCGCGCGCTCTAATTTGTAGCGCGCGCCGTCGAGGAGCAAGCCGTGCGTGGCCGCGACCGTGACCCCTGGGCGCGCGCCCGCCGCGACGAGGGCCTTGACACTCTCGACGATGGTGCCGCCGGTCGAGATCATGTCGTCCACGATCAGGCACGGGCGGCCGCGCACGTCGCCGACGACGTGCGTCACGCGCGTCTCGGTCCCGCTCTCGCGCCGCTTGAGCAGCACGACGACGGGCGCTCCCAGACGTTGCGCATACTCGGCCGCCATGCGCACGCGGCCGGCGTCGGGCGAGACGACGGCCGCCCCTTCGGGCAGCTTCTCGCGCAGCACTTTCGCGAGCACGCCGACCGCCGAAAGGCTGTCGAAGGGGATGCGGAAGAAGCCTTCGAGCTGCGGCGTGTGCGCGTCGAGCGTGACGACGTGAGTGATGCCGACGGCCTGCATCAGGTCGGCGACCATGCTCGCCGTAATCGGCTCCCGCCTCCCGTTACGCTTGTCGGCGCGCGCGTAGCCGAAGTAGGGGACGACGGCCGTGACGCGCGCCGACGAGGCGCGGCGGCAGGCGTCGGCGAAGGCCAGCAGCTCAACGAGGTGTTCGTTGACGGGCGGCCCTGTCGGCTGCACGACGAAGACCTCGCGCCCCCTCACCGGCTCGTCGAGCCTGACGGACAGCTCGCCGTCGGGGAAGCGTTCCACCGCGCACGCGCCGAGCGGCACGCCCAACTCGCGCACGACGCCCGCGGCGACGGCTGATACGGTTCGCGGCGCGCGATGCCCGGCTGCCGCCCGCCGCCCCCGGCGGACGATTGGAGTCCCCGTGAAGGTTGTTGCTCGTCCTGCGCTTTTCGCTGTCCCTTTGCTTCTTGTTCTCCTTTCGCCTTAGCCATGATTCACTCCTTTCCGTTGGTTTTTCTCCGGACGCCGGAGACCATTTCCCACGAGCCTACGCGCGAGCACCACCTGGGGCGACTCACACCTGTTTCTCAACCGGTCGCAGGGGGTAACGGCCCCCCCGATTCTTAACCGCACTCCGTGTGCCCGCAGCGGCACTCGGTTTCGGCCTCGCCGGCCGCGTTCCGACAGTGCTCGCTGCAATATTCGCCCGCCATGGAGGCGGTGCATTTGCACGGCGCGTGCGCGCACTTTTCCGTCTTCTCCGCGATGTCCATGCTGCCTCCTCTGTGCCCCCGCGTGTACGGACGGATGCCGCGAGAAACAACCCGGCTCGCGAAGCGTCACGCCCGACGGACGCCGCCTCAGCCCGCGGCGGACGCCGAACTGCTCGGCTCCGAGACCTCCTTGAACACCTCGGCGGTCTCGCGCTTCTCGGCGTGCCGCGCGATGTCGGCGAGCGCGACGATGCCGCAGCAGGCGCCCGCGGCGTCCACGACCGGCACACGCCTGATCTGATTCTCTTCCAAGACGCGGCAGCACTCGTCGAGCGGCGTCTCGGGCGTCACGGTGACGCACGGCGTCGTCATGCACTCCGAGACCGTCATCGTCAGAGGGTTGAGCCCCTTCGCCACCGTCCGGCAGGTGATGTCGCGGTCGGTGATGACGCCGACCGGCTTCATGCTCGCCGCGTTCTCGACGACCGGGATTTCGCCGCAGTCGTGCTCCACCATCATCTCGGCGACGCGCTGGAGCGTGGTGTCCGGCGTGCAACACGCCGGGTCGGGTGTCATGATGTCTTTCACTTCCATGGTTCTTTTCCTCCTCCGAAGAGAGCCTTCGCGCCTCTTCCGTTCAGGCCCGACATGCCGCCACGCGGGCGGCAATCACGGGTGTCTTTGCACAGACGTATCCTCGCCCCCACGTCTGAGGCGCGGTTCCTCACGGCCCGGGGTCGCCGTCACGCGAATGACGATCCGCGGCCCCGCGCAGATTTCAACGGCACTCGGGGTGCCCGCACCGGCACTCGTTGTCCATCCCACCCGCCTGGGCGTTCGCGCAATAGTCGCTGCAATAATCGCCCGTCGCCGGCCGCGGGCATTCGCAACCCGGATGAGCGCACTGTTCTTCTGTCTTCTCTGCCATCTTCGTGCTCCTCTTGCCCAACCTCGAATGAACTGAATTTGCCGGGACATGGCGCACAGTTCGATCCGGCTGGTCATCACTTTTCAGTGGCGTCGGAACGAGGCCGCAAGTGACGCCGGAACCACTCGGCCGCGAGGCGCGCGACCTCTTCGAGCGCGCCCGGCTCCTCGAAGAGGTGCGACGCCCCGGGGACGATCTTTATCTCCTTCTCGCACCGCAGCCACGCGTAAGCCTCCTCGTTCATCTTGATCACCGGCGCGTCCTGCCCGCCCACGATCAGCAGCGTCGGGGATTTGACGCGCTGGAGGGCTTCCGGCCCGGCGAGGTCGGGACGCCCGCCACGCGAGACGACCGCCCCGACTTCCTCACCCACCTCAGCCGCCGCGACGAGCGCCGCGCCGCCGCCCGTCGAAGAGCCGAAGTAGCCGACGCGCAGGTGTGAGGTCTCGCCTTCTTGTTTGATCCAGCTCGTCGCGTCCTCCAGCCTCCCGGCGAGCATCCCGATGTCGAAGCGCAGGTGGCGGGTGTGAACGTCAACGGCTTCTTCCTCCCGCGTGAGCAGGTCGAAGAGCAGTGTGCCTACGCCGGTTTCGCGGATCGTGCGCGCGACGAATTGGTTGCGGGGGCTATGGCGGCTGCTCCCCGAGCCGTGCGCGAAGAGCACGACGCCGGTCGCCCCAGCAGGCACGTGCAACTCGCCTTCGAGCGTGGCCGAGCCGGAGGGGATTTGCACCGTCCGCCCCCGCTCCGTTCCCGCATGCCCGGTGTATCCCATCTCAACCTCCTCGATCAAATGGAAGCTCCGCCGCGCGTGTTTCTTCGGCGGCCGCTTCCGATGGGGTATGCGACGTCAAGCCAATCGCTTGCCCCGCCGGAGCAACCGGCGTTAGCCGGCCGTGGCCTCGCGCGTCCGGGGTGGCTGACGGTCGGCCGCGTCGTGTGGCAGGTTGCCGGTCTCGATCAGAGACTTCATCCGCATCAGATCTTCGTCCATCTCCTGCTTCGGGTCTGAACCGAACAGCGCGGCGGCGGCGTGCCCGAGGGCGCCGGCGGGCGGGTTGTAGCTGAGCCGGACTTGCACGCGCGTCGTGCCGTCCTCGCTCCGGTCGAAGCGGACGAGCCCCGCGCTCTCCACGCCCGCGCCCTCGACCGACTTCCACGCCAGCAGTTCGTCGGGCACTCGCCGGGTGACGACGGCGTCCCACTCGACCGTCGAGCCCGCCGGCCCGGCCACGACCCAGTGCGAGGTGCCGTCGGCGTTCGCCCTCACCTCGCGCACGTTCGACATGAAGCTCGGGAAGTTCTCAAAGTCCGACCAGAACTCGTAGACCTGCTCCACCGGCGCGGCGATGCTGATGGTCTTCTGGATGTCAACGGCGCGACGGCCGCCGCCCGCGCCGACCAGCCGTTTCAATTCCAGGTTGGTCGCGCCGCGCGCCAGCAGGCCGACGCCGACGGCGCCCAAAACCAGACTGAGCGGATCGCGTCGGCTCAGGCCGTAAAACGCCAGCGCGCCGCCGGCTGCGCCGGCCAACAGCCGCGCCGCCGGCGACCAGTTCTCCTGCATCAGCTCGAAGCGGTCGCCGGGGCGCTGTCTGCCGCCCTGTAAGCCGGGCACGTTGCCGGCCCGGCTGTGCACTTCGAGCCGGTTGTCTATGTCTGTCACGCCCGGCACGGCCGAGACGCATGCGAGCAGTTCGTCAACTTCGTGCGCCAGCACGGGGCCGCTCAGCGTGACGCGCCCTTGATTAGCCGCGACCTCAATCGAACTCGGGTGTGAGACGATTCTCCCCATCTTCGAGCGCACGCGCGCCACGAGCACCTCGTCCGAAACTTCCTCGCCCGAAAAGAGCGAGCCCGCCTGCGCCGCGAGCCCGCGCGCGCGGTTCGAGAGGTCGCGCGCGGTGGCGCCGACGGCGTCGGGCGTCTTGTCGGCCGCGCTCGCCAGCTTGTCAAGCACCAGCGCCCGCCTCCGCCTGCCGCGGTCGGGGTCGAGCATGTACATCAGTGCGGCGCCGAGACCGATGCCGCCAATTAGTGTCAGTTCCCTGTTCATCTTCCGCCTTCTCCTTCCCTGGTCTTTAAGAACTCAAACGCGCGCCCCCGGCGCGTGCGACTTCGGCCGGTCGCCCCTTCTACTTCGGTAGAGCATTCGTCATGTCGCCGCACGTGCGCCGACGCTCGAACAGTTACGGCCTCGCGTTGGCGCTCCTGTTGGCATTCTGGTTCGCATTGCCGGCGGCGGCGACGGTCAGGTTGTTGACGACGCGCGTCACGCCTTCCACCCTGGCGACCTGCCCGGCCCTCGTCTTCTGCTCGTTGCTGGCGACGGTGCCGGAGAGCGTCACGACGGCGTTGTCCACGTCGACGTTGACGGTCGAGTCCCGGAGGTCGTCGGCGGCGGCGAGCGCGGCGCGCGCCTTCGCCCAGAGCCACAGGTCGTTAGCGCCCGAGCCGACCTTACGCCCGGCCTCCCTGGCCTCCCGCGCGAGGCGCTCCCTCTCCCGCTCGAACTCCTCGCGCGAGATGTTGGCGTTGACCGTCCGGGTGTTGGCGTTGGCGTTGACGTTCGTATTCACTTTCGCGTTGACGTTGGCGTTCGTGTTAGTGACCACCGCCGTGTTCGCGTTGTTCGTGTTGGTCGTCGTCTGGCACCCGCCCGCCATTGCGGCGAGCGTAGCGCCCGTGACGAGCGCCGCGAGTCGGTTCTTGTTCATGACTGCCTCCTGATGTGTCCCAAGCTAATACTGCGCCGTTAGAAACACATGGGCGAACCTCGCGGGACGATGCCTTCGCCACGCCGGCGCCACGTTTAGCCCGCTCGCCTGCTCTCCTGGAGCCGAATCGCGCGGGACGATTTTTCTTAAAGGGGAACTATTCAGATTATATGTACGATTTGTACCAAAGGAAAGGGCGGGCGCTCTCCCTTCCCGCCGCGGGCATTGTGGGGAAGGCATTTAATGCAGGAAATCGGGGTCTAAGTGCCGAAAAGGCCGTCGAACTTTTCCTTGCCGTCTCGGTAGCAGCCGCAGGAAGCTTTTTCCAGGCCGTGCCGGTTGAGGATGGTGAGCCTGCCGCGGCTGTAGTTAATCAGCCCCGCATTCTGGAGGTCGCGGGCGGCCGTCGTGACGTGCGGGCGGTGCGCCCCGAGCATCCGCGAGATGTACTCCTGGGTGAGCAGGAACTCGTCCGAGTCCACGCGGTCGTGGATCACCAGCAGCCAGCGGGCGAACCGCTTCTCGACGTTGTGGAAGCGGTTGCAGGCAATAGACAGGGACATCTGCGTCAGCAGCGCGTAAGTGTAGAGGTGCAGCAGGTCGTGAAGCGGCCCGTCTCCTCTGGCAGCCTCTCTGAAAGCGTCTGCTGCCATCCTCACGGCGTCGCCCGGCACCTGCACCACGGCTTGGTTGATCGCCTTCCCGGTGCCCAGGAAGACGGGGATACCCACCATACCCTCTTTGCCCACCACAGCTACTTCAATACTGAGACTATTCGCAAGGGTGTTGATGATGGAGACGACGCCGTGATTCGGGAAGTAAACGTGCCGGATAGCATCGTCGGGATTGTAGAGGACGTCTCCGACAGCGAGGGGAACGGGCTCCAGAGCGGGGAGGAGACGCTTTCGTTCGCGGGCGGGCAGGGCGGCTAATAGCTGATTTGCGACCACCATATAGCTCCCTCCGGAGATGTGAAATCAGAAGTCCCCTCGGGCCAGCCGGGCGCGAGGAAGCGACTGACCGCATAAGGGAGTTCTGAAAGCTTAATTTTCGGCGGATTATTATACGGCGCGAGAGCGGTTACTCAAGCCAAGAACTTGCCGCCGACGTGGTTAACGCGCGTGCTACACCCGCGCCGGTTCCGGCCACGGCACCGCGGCGACAGGTCTTGGTGTTGCGCCGTGAGCCTATTCAGCGGAGGGAAGAAAGATGCCGAGGGGTGACAAGCCCGAGTACACGGAGAAGCAGAAGCGATAGGCCGAGCACATCGAAGAGAGTTACGAAGAGCGCGGCGTGCCCGAGGAGGAGGCCGAGCGCCGCGCGTGGGCGACGGTCAGCCAGATGACCGGCGGCGGCAAGAAGCCGGGCGGTTCGGGCCGCGGCAAGCGCGTCAACAAGTCCCCGGCGAAGGAGGCGGTGAAGACTCGCGCTCTCAAAGGAGGCAGTTGGCGGAAATAAGATTTTGCAACTTGGCAAACCGCGGGGCTAGCCGGGTTGTGCCCTGCCATAAACCGGCGTACTGATGCGCCGGTCAACCGCTCTCTGATCCGCAACGCGCCCTGGCGGCCTACCAGCGCGCTTCCACTCAGGATGCGCGATGGCGGCGGGTGCCCAAGTGTACCTGCTGAAACCCTGCGAGCCGGGCGAGTTGCTCGCCACCATCTCCCGGCTGATTGGGGAGGCGAACGAGTCCGTCCCGCCGCGACCTCCCCGCGCCGCGTAGACTCGGGCCGGCCCCGCGCCTTACAGTTTCGTCAGCACGCGGTCGTTGAGCCGCTCCGGCTTCTCGAAATCCACCGGCTTGCCAGCGCACCCGACGCAGCCCGCGTGCAACGCGCGGTGGCTTCCGATCAGCATCTCCGGGAGTGGAAGCTGCCGACAGTCATCAATCTTTTCCAGAGAGAGGAGCGCGCCGCCGCCCGTGGTGAGTAGAATGCCCGCGATCTTTACCCAACTTAGGCTTTCATCCAAGAACACTCCCCGTCACGCCGTCGCGCGCTCAGTCATCGTCGCGGTCTGGCTAGTGGCGTGTGCGCTGCTCGTGGCCGGTTGCGGCGGCGTCCAGTCGTCGCTCGACCCGGCGGGGCGAGAGGCCGCGCGCATCGCCAACCTCTTCTGGTGGATGGCAGTTGGGGCGTTCGTCGTCTGGGCCGCCGTCATCGCCCTCGCACTCTGGGCCGTCCGCGCGCGGCCCGAATCTCACAACCTGCGTCGGACAAGGCTCCTAATCGTTGGAGGCGGCGCCGTCGTGCCGACCGTGGTGCTCACCGTGCTGCTTATCTACGGGCTGGCCCCGATCCCTGCGCTCGTGGCTCCCGCGCCGGAAGGGAGTCTGAAGATCGCCGTCACGGGCGAGCAGTGGTGGTGGCGCGTGCGCTACCTCCCGCCCGGCGGCGAGCCGGTCGTGCTGGCGAATGAAATCCGCCTGCCCGTAGGCTACCCGGTGGAGTTCCGTCTGGATAGCCCCGATGTCATCCACTCCTTCTGGATTCCCCCGCTCGCCGGCAAGGTGGACATGATTCCGGGGCGCGTGACGCGGCTCGTGCTCAAGCCGACGAGGGTGGGCGTCTTCCGCGGCGTCTGCGCCGAGTACTGCGGGGCCTCTCACGCGCTGATGGCCTTCACCGTGGTGGTGCAGGAGCGGGAGGAGTTCGACCGCTGGCTCGCGCATCAGGCGCGGCCTGCCGAGCCGCCCGTGGAGCCGACGCCCGCGCGCGGTCAGGAGTTGTTTTTGGCGAACGGTTGCAGCGCGTGTCACACAATTCGCGGGACGACGGCGGCGGGCCTCATCGGCCCCGACCTGACCCACGTCGGCAGCCGCCTGAGTCTCGCCGCCGGCACGCTGCCTAACGAGCCGGACGACTTCCGCCGTTGGGTCGCACACACCACGGGCGTGAAGCCGGGCGTTTTGATGCCGCCGTTCCACATGCTGCCGCCGGACGAGTTGCAGGCGCTGGCGGCTTACCTGAAGGGGCTGAGATGAGCGAAGAGCGGGAAGCTCTCGAAGCAAAACCGAAGGACGTGGAACCTCTCGCCGAGGCCCCGCCCGAAGAGTTACAGCGCGCGCAGCGAGAGCGTCTGATGAGGGTGTGGAAGCTGCCCGAAGGCTGGCGTTACTGGTCATCGGTCAACAACGAGGCGGTCGGCCTGTGGTACACGGGGATGACCTTTTTCTTCCTGCTCTTCGGCGGCGTGCTAGCGCTGCTGATGCGCATTCAACTCGCCAGACCTAACAACGACTTCCTCTCCGCCGAAACTTACAACCAGGCATTCACCGTCCACGGCTCGGTGATGATGTTCCTCTTCGCCATCCCGGTCTTCGAGGCCATCGCCGTCCTGTTCCTGCCGCAGATGCTGGGCGCGCGCGACCTTCCCTTCCCGCGCCTGTCGGCCTTCGGCTTCTGGTGCTTCCTGCTCGGCGGGATATTCTTGTGCGGCTCGATCTTCTTTGACGCCGCGCCGCGCGGCGGCTGGTTCATGTACCCGCCGCTGACTTCGAGCTACCAGCCCGGGATCGGCGCGGACATCTGGCTCCTCGGCTTCTCTTTCATCGAGGTCGCGGCGATTGCCGCCGCCGTCGAGATGATCGTCGGCGCGCTCAAGACGCGCCCGCCGGGGATGCGAGTCAACCTCATCCCGCTCTACGTCTGGTACGTGCTGGTCGCGGCGGCAATGATCCTCTTCGCCTTCCCGCCGCTCATCGCCGGGAGTTTGCTGCTCGAAGTCGAGCGCGCCTTCGGCTGGCCCTTCTTCAACCCGGCGGGCGGCGGCGACCCGCTCCTGTGGCAGCACCTCTTCTGGCTCTTCGGGCACCCCGAGGTTTACATCATCTTCCTGCCGTCGGTCGCCTTGATCGCGATGATCGTCCCGACCTTCGCGCGGAGGCCGATTGTCGGCTACACGTGGATCGTGCTGGCGGCGGTCGGGACGGGCTTTTTGAGCTTCGGGCTGTGGGTGCATCACATGTTCACGACGGGGCTGCCGGGCATCTCCCTGGGGCTCTTCTCGGCGGCCTCGGAGGCGGTGGCGATTCCGACGGGCGTGCAGATTTTCTGCTTCATCGCCACGCTGGCGGCGGGGCGCGTCGTGCGCTCGGTGCCGATGCTTTTCGCCTTCGGCAGTCTGGTCATCTTCGTGCTCGGGGGCCTCACGGGCGTGATGGTAGCGGTCGCGCCGTTCGACTTTCAGGCGCACGACACCTTCTTCGTCGTCGGCCATTTTCATTACGTGCTGATCGGCGGCGCGCTCTTTCCCATCTTCGCCGGCTGTTACTATTTTTTTCCGCTCATCAGCGGCAAGCAGCTCTCCGACAAACTAGGGAAGATCGGATTCTGGCTCGCCTTCGTCGGCTTCAACGTCGCCTTCCTGCCGATGCACTTGACGGGGTTGCGCGGGATGCCGCGGAGGGTCTTCACCTACCCGGCAGGGATAGGCTTCGACGCACTCAATCTCACTTCGAGTATCGGCGCGTTCATTCTGGCGGCGGGCGTCGCCGTCATCTTCTGGGATTTAGTCCGCCCGAAAAAGCAGCAACCGCACTCGGAGCGTAACCCGTGGCGGGCCGGAACTCTGGAGTGGCTTCAGGAGATGCCCGGCCGGCCGTGGGGGATTCGCTCCATCCCGGAGATTGATAGCCGCTACCCGCTCTGGGATCAGCCCGACCTCATGCGGGATGTGGACGAGGGCCGTTTCTTTTTGCCCGACGCCGAGGAAGGGCGGCGCGAAACGCTTGTCACCTCGGTCATTGACGCGAGGCCCGAGCAATGCCTGCGGCTGCCCGGTTCGTCGTTCGTCCCGATGCTGGCCGCGCTGGCGACGGGCGGTTTCTTCATCTTCGGCACTTACCACTTGTGGTGGCTGGCGTTGGCGAGCCTCGCGGCGGCGACCGGCGTAATTATCTATTGGCTGTGGACGGGGACTGCCGCCATCCCCGAAAAAGAGGTGAAGGATGTCGGGCTGGGCTTGCGGCTCCCACTCTACGTTTCGGGGCCGCAGTCGGTCGGCTGGTGGGCGATGTTCATCACGATGCTGGCCGTGCTGACCGCCTTCGTCAGTCTCGTCTTCGGCTACTTCTTCTTCTGGACGATTCACGAAGACTTCCCGCCCGACCCTTCGCCGGGGCCGGGCGTCTTCTGGCCGACGGTCGCCGCCGCGCTACTGCTGGGCGCGTGGGCGTTGACGCTGCTCGCGCGGCGTTGGAACAGGCGGGATTGGTCAATCGGCTTCTACGCGGGACTTCTGTCCGCCGTCGCGCTGTCAGTGGCGGGCGGGGCCGCGCTGCTGGCCGGCCCGTGGGCGGCGGGACTCGACCCGGCGAGCCATGTCTATCCGGCGACCGTCTGGGTGCTGATCATCTGGACGGCGTTTCAGGCCGTGGTCGGTGTCGTGATGCAGTTCTACTGCGTGGCGCGACGCATGGCGGGGCGCATGACGGCGCGCTACGACATGGACATCTCGGTCGTGGCGCTCTACTGGCACTTCAACGCGCTCACGGTCTTCATCACGGTCGCTGTGATCGCCGGATTTCCGCTGGTGGCGTGAGGATGAAGCGATGGTTGAGACAGCGGAAAAGAATCAGAGCCTGTGGCTGCTGACCGCCTCGCCGGTGATCTGGGCGGCCCATTTTTTGTTGAGCTATGGCACCGCTTCGGTCTGGTGCGCGAAGGTGGCCGGCCCCGGCGGCTCGCTCGGGGGCGTCCGGGTGGCGATAGTCATCTACACGGTCGTCGCGCTCGCGGGAATCGGCATCATCGGCTGGATCGGGTATCGCAGGCACAGCCACGGCGAAGCCTCCGTGCCGCACGACGACGACACGCCGGAGGATCGTCACCGCTTCCTCGGTTTCTCCGCGCTGCTGCTGTCGGCGCTGAGCGCGGTGGCGGTTCTGTACGCGGCGCTCGTTGTCGTCTTCTTCAGGAATTGTTACTGATGCGTCGCGCCCTGCTGATTCTGGGCTTACTCACGCTCGCCGCCGCGTGGCTGGGGCCTCTGCCGCAGCTCGCCGGGCGCGCCTTCTTCGCGCACATGACGATGCACATGGGCGTCGTGGCGCTGGCGGCTCCCTTGATCGCGCTCGGCGTCGCCGGGGGGCGGTTCGATCCGGTGCGCCGCACCCCCGCGCTGTTCGCCCCCGTACCGGCATCAATTTTAGAACTCGTCGTGGTCTGGGCTTGGCACGCTCCGGCGCTGCATCACGCGGCGCGTCACGGCGCGACTGAGTTCGTTGTCGAGCAAGGAATGTTTCTCGTGACCGGCCTGCTCGTGTGGCTCTCCGCGTTAGGTGGAGACGAGTGGCGTGCGCGCTCGCGTCGCGCCGCGGGGGTCGTCGGGCTGCTGCTCACCTCGATGCACATGACGCTGTTGGGGGCGCTGCTCGCCCTCTCACCGCGCCCGCTCTACGCACACGCCGAGGGGTTCGACTCGCTCACGCCCGTCGAGGATCAGCATCTCGGCGGGGCGATCATGCTCCTCGTCGGCGGCGTCTCGTACCTCGCGGGCGGGCTGTGGCTGATGGTCGGACTGCTGCGGGGCGGGGCGCTCAAAGTCGGAGAGGAGACGCCCTGATGCGCCGAGCACTCAAAGTCGTCTTGCTGGCTGTGGCGGGCGCGTTGGCGGCGGTGCGCGGACTCGCCTCTCGCGGGCAGGCTCCGGCCGACGCTCCCGCGCGTGAGACGCGTCGTGACGGAAGCTTCGGCGCGTGGCTGAAACATCAATTGTGGACGACCGCCAAATACTTCGCCGTGTTCCTCGTCGTGATGGCAGTCGGCGGGTTTCTCCTCGCCGCGTCGGGCGTCATTCCGATCAAGGCCAGCCCCGGCCATTGGGCGGTCACGCGCTGGCTCCTGCAATTCTCCAAGCAGCGTTCGGTCTCCACAAATAGTCTGAGGATAGACGCGCCCCCGCTCGACGATGCGCGGCTCGTGCTCAAGGGGGCGGGCGCGTATGAGACCAACTGTCTGGCCTGTCACGGCAGCCCGTCTTTGCCCGCTCCGAGGGTGGCGCGAGGGATGACCCCGCAACCGCCGTACCTCCCGCCGACGCTCTCCAGGTATACGGACGCGGAGGTTTTCTACATCGTCAAGCACGGCATCAAGTTCACGGGGATGCCGGCGTGGCCGGCGCAGGGGCGCGACGACGAGGTGTGGGCGATGGTGGCTTTCCTGCGCGCGCTCCCGCGTCTCGACGCCGGGGGGTACGAGCGGCTCGTGAGGGGCGAGGCCGCGGCGAGCGGGGAGGTCGAGCCGATGCCCGAAATGACGGGGCCGCGAACCGTCCCCCGCGCGATTGGTGTCACTTGCGCGCGCTGCCACGGCGCGGACGGACTCGGACGAGGGGCGGGCGCGTTCCCCAAGCTCGCGGGCCAGAGTCCCGAATATCTTTCGCTCTCCCTCGAAGCCTACGCGCGCTCGGGGCGCCACAGCGGGGTCATGGAGCCGCATGCCGCGGGCCTGAACGTCGAAGAGATGCGCGAGCTTGCCCTCTACTACGCGAGCCTGCCGAAGCCCACGCCCACGCCGCCTTCGCAGGAAATGTTACTCGCGACCCAACGCGGCGAGGCCATCGCCCGACGGGGCATCCCGACCCGGCGCGTCCCCTCCTGCGTCTCGTGCCACGGCCCCGGCACCGCCCCCCGCAACCCCGCCTACCCCGACCTCACGGGCCAGTACGCCGACTACCTCATCCTGCAACTCGAACTCTTCAAGCAGCAGCAGCGCGGCGGCACGGCTTACGCCCACCTCATGCACACGGTCGCCGCCAACCTGACCCCGGAACAGATGCGCGACGTGGCACTCTACTACGCGTCGCTCGGTTCCGCCCGCGAACGCCCGTCGCCGTAAGCGGGCCGGTATTCGTAACGCACCCGCGTCGGCCCCCCGGCATCGTACTGTCTCAGCCGGGCTCAGAATTATTATTGTGTCGCGACTTTGTTCACAGCAGACCATCGCGGTAAGGTGAAAAGGCGCTCCGCGTCAACGCGAACTATTTTTATGCTCGCCGCCGACACCATCCTTCAGGGCCGATACCGCGTCGCCCGCCCGCTCGGGCAGGGCGGCATGGGCGCGGTGTACGAGGCCACAGACTTACGCCTGAGCCGCACCGTCGCGCTCAAGGAAACCCTCGCCGAGACGGACGAACTGCGCCGCGCCTTCGAGCGCGAGGCGCGCCTGCTCGCCAACCTGCGCCACCCGTCGCTGCCGAAAGTGCTGGATCATTTCACGGAGGGGGCGGGGATGTTCCTACTCATGGAGTTCATCCCCGGCGACGACCTCGGACGCATGCTCGAAGAGCGGGGCCGTTCATTCGCCCCCGACGAGGTGCTGCGGTGGGCGGAGCAGTTGTTGGGCGCGTTGGAGTACCTGCACTCGCTCGACCCGCCCGTCCTCCACCGCGACATCAAGCCCTCGAACCTCAAGCTCGTCTCGCGCGACCAAATCATCTTGCTGGACTTCGGCCTCGCCAAAGGCTCTGCCGGACAGATGACCCGCACCGGCGACAGGAGCGTGCTCGGCTATTCACCGAATTACTCGCCGCTGGAACAGATTCAGGGCGCGGGCACAGACGAACGCAGCGACCTCTACGCGCTCGGGGCGACCCTGTATCACTTGATGACGAACGTGAGGCCGCCCGACGCGCTCACCCGCGCGACCGCCGTGTTGAACGGCCAGCCCGACCCGCTCCGTCCCGCCCGCGAGATCAATGAACAGGTGCCGGCCGCCGCCTCCGCCGCCCTGACGCGCGCGCTGGCGCTCAACGTCGAGCAACGGCCACGCGCCGCCTCCGAGATGCGCGATGACCTGCGCGGCACGACGCCCCGCGTGGCCGCCACCGTCCCCATGACGGACGCGGACGAGCGCACTAAGGTAAGTTTGCCTTCCGACCGCGCCGGCGCAATCGTGACGAGGGCCGATAGTCGAGAGCGAGGTCGGCGGGTGGTCGTGCCTCTTCCCGAAGAAACCGTGGTCACTCAGAAGGGAGGCGGGAGCGGGTGGAAGTTGTTGCTGGGAATCAGTCTGGTCACGGTGCTGGCCGCGCTGTCAGCCGTGCTCTACTTGTCGTATCTCAGAAATGGCGAGACCGGGCGCACGCAGGCGAATCAGCCGGCAGTCCCGAGCAGCCCCAGCCCGAGTCCCACCCCGGTCGTTAATTCTAATCGGCAATCCAATATCAACAGCGAGCAGCCTGCCGGCCCCGCCGAGTTGGCCGCCCGCGCGAAGTTGGAGCGGAGGGGTATCCCTTACACCGAGGAATCTTTCAACCGGGTCGTGGAGGATGGGAACACCGGCGCGGTAGATTTATTCCTCGCGGCGGGAATGAACCCGGACGCGACGGACGCGACCGGCAGGACAGTTCTCATCAAGGCCGCATCCAAGGGCCGCAACAACATCAGCCGGAAACTGTTAGGCAGGGGCGCGGACGTGAATGCCAGAGACGGCGACGGCTCGACGGCCCTGATGGAAGCTTCCCTTAACAATCATAAAGACACCGTTAAAGTCTTACTGGAAAACGGCGCGGACGTGAACCTGAGAGACGACAACGAGCAGACGGCGCTCCTGCGCGCCGCGATCAGGGGCCACAGCGAAGTCGTCCGCATGCTGCTCAACCGGGGGGCGAGGATAGACATCAAGGACAAGGACGGGCGCGACGCGCTGGCGTGGGCCGAGATAAATAAACGGTCGGACGTTATTGACCTGCTGAAGAAAGCCGGTGCTACACGATATTGAAGAGGCGGACTTTTTCTATTCGGACGTGAAGGTGTGTCAGGTCTAATCGGTCAGAAGCGGCAGAGGATTAACTGCCCCTTGTGGCGTGTAAACGCCGAAGTGGAGGTGCGGCGGCGCGCCCGCGGCGTTGCCGGTCGTGCCGACGTAGCCGAGCACCGTCTCGGGCGTGACGTAGTCGCCCACGGCGACTCCCGCGGCGTAAGAATCAAGGTGCGCGTAGTAGTAGCTCCTCCCGCCGGCACCCAGCACGAAAACGGTATTCCCGCCCAAAGGACTCTCGCCCACACGCACGACGTATCCTTCGGTGGCTGAATGGACGGCAGCCCCACGCCTGGCGAAGATGTCCAGTCCTTCGTGCAGTCGCCCGTCCGAGCGGGGCGCGTGCCACGTGTCCTTGATCTGCCCGGCGCGGACTCCTGCTACGGGAACAGCGAGTTCCCCGTCCGGCTCCTTCGCATAAAGGAGCGCGACTTTGAAGGGCAGAGTGACCCTGCGAATAGCCGTGCGGACTCCACCGGGAACGCCCTCCCGGTCAGCGTACATGAGCGTCGCGACGAGCGGGGCTAGACAGATCAATAAGACAAACTTCTTCACACATATAAGATGCCGTAAATCGCTTTCCAGTTCCTTTCCCGAACGAGCCGGCACCGGCGGCTCAACGCTGTCGAGTCGCTCGGCGTCTTGGCTCTGGGTCGCACGGATGACCGCCGACAGGTCCTCGTTGAGGAAAGCTGGTGAGGACTGCGCGCGCTTCGGGCGGCGCTCCAGCGCGAGGCGCAGCGAGAGGTCTATCTTCTCCGCCTGATACCCGGCGTACTCCCAGTTGCGCTCCCCGCCACGCCGCCCCGGCCATCACGCACGCGACCAGTCCCGAGACGAGCGCGGCCACCGCCAGCCGGCGTGAATCTTTCCGCCTTCGTCCTCCTGGAACAGTTCCCCGAACAGTTCGCTCGATATGTCCGCGGATGAGTACAACGCTGAATCAATCTGCGTGTATACTGCCGGCAATTGGAATCACCGTCAGCGCTTTCAATCCGTCCCCCAAGAATTCCCCCTTCGCGTCATAGAGCATTATCGCCAAGGAGGATCTCTCATGACAGCAGCTAAGGATTCGCGTGAGACAATCGAGAATCGCCTCCTCGCAGTTCTGCCTAAGAAAGATTATAGACTCATAGCACCGCACCTCAGCCCCGTCTCTCTCGACCTCAATCAAATCATCCACGAGGCTGACGAACCCGTCCGCCACGTCTATTTCCCCACCAGCGGCGTGGTCTCCATCCTCAACACTCTGGGAGAGCGGATGAGCATCGAGGTTGGCACCGTGGGTAAAGAAGGGATGGTCGGGATCAACGTCCTCTGGGGAGTTGACACGGCGCCCAATCAGGCCGTGGTGCAAGTCCCGGGCGACGGCGTGAGGATGAAGGCGAGTGCTTTCAAAAACGCGGTCAAGAGGAGCAGTTCGTTCCAGTCCCTACTGCACCGCTACACCTACGTGCTCATGAGGCAGACTTCTCTGTCGGTCGCCTGCAACCGCTTCCACAACGTCGAGAAGCGGTTCGCCCGCTTGCTGTTGGCGATCTGTGACCGCGTGGACGGGGACGAGTTTCAGCTCACGCAGAAATACATCTCGCAGATGCTCGGGGCACAACGCCCGCACGTCACCACGGCGGCCGGCGCGTTGCAGAGCGCGGGACTCATCCGCTACAGCCGCGGCAAGATCGTTATCCTCGATTGTGATGGTTTGGAGAGGGCCGCCTGCGATTGCTACAGAAACGGTAAAGAAAAGTTTGAGGGCCTTTTTGGCGCTTAAACTTCATCGGCAGTTAAGACCTCATTCCTGCCTGGTGTAGCAGCTAAATAAAGTTGCGTACTATGGCCTAGTTTTACCTGACGTGAAACTCAGGAAGAAGGTGCATCTGAGGTTCTACTGGACTCTAGGGCTGACGCTCAACAGGCTCACCGAGATCGCCTTTTCTAATACCTTGCAATGCTTGGAAACTCTCCGGGGAGCCTATTCCCGCCACGCGGCGGGTGACTTCCCACAGGAAGGCAGATTCTCGCGCGGAGGCGCTCACGGAATAAAGTCAACGCTGCCGCGCGTCGAGGTTGCCGGGGGCTTTGCTGGCTGCGCTCGGATGGACTCAAGAGCGGCGCTCCTCCTATAATTATGGCACCCACAAGAGAGCTTCGGAGCGTGTAAGGAAGGCATTGGCAGAGAAAGCAGCGCCAGAGTTGGACCGGCAAACGTTGAGAGACGCCCTCGTCGAGGTACTTATCGCGAATCCTCACGTGTTGGCCGTCTGGGAGGCTGGGTCGGCGGCCTTTGAGAGGCTAGACGAGTACTCCGACCTCGACATCGGTGTCCTTGCCGAAGCAAACTCCAACCAGCAGATTTGGGAGGACGCGCTCGGGCTATTCGAGCGCCTCGGCGGGCTCCTCCTGCGATGGCATGAGCCGAACCCGGTTTTTCAAGGGCTCGACAAGAATACCTTTCGCTTCCGCCGCGCCTCCCGCTGGCTGCAATTGGATCTTGGAATCTTCACGCACCCGGCGAAAGACCTTTACAACCAACCCGAACGCCATGGCCGCCACCGCGTCCTGTACGACCCCCATGGAATGTTAGAACCTCCCGCCTGGGATAAGGCGGCTCAACTGACTGCCCTCCGGAAGGCACTACATCACGAAATCCTACGTTTCGGGATGTACCACGACTACTTCCGAAAGGAACTCTTTCGGGGCCGTAACATCGACGCATTCAGGATGTACACGGCATTCTGCGTCCAGCCGGTGGCGGCAGTGCTGGGCATGCTCTACCGGCCCACGCGCTGGGACTTCGGTCTCCGCTACCTGCACGAAGACCTGCCGCCGGAGGAGACCGCCCGTGTCGAGCGACTTTGCTTCCTTGAAAGGCCGGAGGACATGGAGGCGGGCATGCGAGAGGCCGTGAAGATATTCTGGCGTACCGTCGAGCGCCTTGCCGAAAAGGGGATCGCCCCCCTTGACGAAGAGGGGGTTGATATTCCGCCGCCAGGGCCGTAAAGTTCCCGGCCCGCCTCAATACCTGATGCCATTGATCTCCGGTGTTTTGTTGTCGAAGCAAGCCGTGGCATATTTGCCGCGGCTGCGGACGTAGTGAAGGAACATCTGCTGGTAGGACTGACCCGGGAAAGGCTCGCGCCAGTGGGTGATCTCACAACCCAGGTAGATTACGGCCTGGCCGGGTTCGAGCACCGCCGTTTTAATCCCGGTCAACGGGTGGCCGAAAAATATCGGCCAGGCGTGATCCCCGTCGAGGTTGACCGTCACGCTGACCTCGCTCGCAGGCCGGTCCCTGTGCGGCTCAAGACGTTCCCCGTGCGTGTAGGAGCGCGCGTAGCAGAAGGTCGGGAACAGGCAGGCCCCCGCCCGCTCCGACACGAAGGGCAACTTCTCCAACAACAACTCGACAAGGGGGAGGAAGTTGTAGACCGCTGGCGAATTGGGGCACTGACCGTCTGTAAAGAGTGGGATGCCGGCGAAGTAAGCGCGCAACTCCTGCGCGAGGACGCGGGCGCGCTCCGCCTCAAGAAAATCATTAATAAATAGGCTGCGTTTTTCCCGGAGCGTGGGGTTCATGTTAGACCTCCCAGATGGCCTGGATTCTACCAAACCATTCTGCCATTTTCGCGGAAATTTAACTCCCGAGGCGCCGATTCTTTTCGGTGAACTCTGGGGCGGTGCCGCGTCCGGTTCGGCCGGAGTGCTTTTAATCGCCGGTCTTGGCGGCGTCCTCGACCGTCCCATCCGGAAGGTGGCGAGACGCTTCGCGCGCGCCGGGCTGTTGGCCCTGGCGTTGGACCGGCCCTGCTTCGGGGCCAGTGGCGGGGAGCCGCGAGGGGAGTTGAACCCGGAACACGATGTCCGGGCGTTCGCACAGGCACTCAACTGGTTATCATCGCGCACGGGCGGGCCTCTCGGAGTGTGGGGAACCAGCTTCGGGGCCGCCGAGGCTCTTCTATTAGCGGAGGCTCACCGGGGCGTGCGGGCCGTGGTCGCTCAGGCCCCCCCCGCCCGCGTCTCGCGTCACCCCGTGGTTCAGGCCGAACTCGAACGTACGGTTGCCCTAGACCTTCAAGGG
>JALZHT010000141.1 GCA_030860645.1 Acidobacteriota bacterium | reverse complement strand
GCCCCGGCCCGCGCGTTGCGCGCCGCGGGCCGCTGCGGGCGCGCGTCGCCTTTGGGCTGGGTCGTCCCCTGCGTGCGGGCGGGGTCAATGCGCTGCTGGAACCAGACCATCAGCGGGTTGGAGATGGCGATGGTCGAGTAGGTGCCGAAGACGATGCCGATGACGAGCGCGAGCGAGAAGGGGCGCAGCACCTCGCCGCCGAAGAGCACCATCGCGACCACGGAGAGGAAGACGAGGCCCGACGTGATGACCGTGCGCGAGAGCGTCTGGTTGATGGCCTCGTTCGTGATGTCGTAGAGCGAGGCGCGGCGGTGCAGCCGCAGGTTCTCGCGGACGCGGTCGAAGGTCACGATGGTGTCGTTGACCGAGAAGCCGACCAGCGTGAGGAGCGCCGCGACGACCGTCAGGTTGACCTCCCACTGGAAGACGGAGAAGAAGCCGAGCGTGACCAGCACGTCGTGGAAGACGGTGATGACGGCGGCCGCGCCGTACGTCCACTCGAAGCGGAAGGCGATGTAGAGGAGGATGCCGACGAGCGCGAGGAGCGTCACGGTGACGGCCTGGTTGCGCAACTGCGTCCCGGCGACGGGGCCGACCGAGTCCATCCCGACGATCTCCCAGTCGCCGCCCTCCGCCACCTTCCCCTCCTTGCCGAAGGCGGCCAGCGCCTCCTTGATCTTCGACTGGCCGACGTCGACCTGCGCGGCCTGGTTCGCCTCCTCGCCCGACCCCTGGCGCGAGAGTTTGATGAGCACCTGGTCGTCGCGGTCGAGCGCGGGCTGGATGATCGAGTCGCCGAGGCCGGCGCGGGCCAGCGCGTCGCGTATCTCCTCGGCCGACGGGCGCTGCTTGAAGTTGACGGTGGCGAGCGTGCCGCCGCGGAAGTCGACGCCCTGGTTGAACGCGCCCGCGCCGCCCGGCGTCAGTTCCCGTCCGATGGCCGAGGCCAGCCCCGCCAGCATGATGAGCACCGAGAGGCCCAGCAGGACGCGCCGCTTGCCCAGCCAGTCAACGTGAATTTCGTCGAAGATGCGAATCATAACTTTGGGTTCTGGGTTCCGGGTGCCGGGTGCCCACTTTCCAGCACCCAGCACCTAACACCTGTTTTAAATGCTCAGCGTCTCGGCGCGGCGACCCCTGCGGCTGAGGAGCCAGATGAAGATCGTGCGCGAGACGTAGACGGCCGAGAAGAGGTTGGCGAGCAGGCTCAGGATGAGCGTCACGGCGAAGCCGCGGATCGGCCCCGTGCCGAAGACGAAGAGGAAGAGCGCGGCGACGATGGTCGTGACGTGCGTGTCAATGATCGTCACGAAGGCGCGCGCGAAGCCCTGCTCGACCGACGAGGCCACGGTCTTGCCCGTGCGCAACTCCTCGCGGATGCGCTCGAAGATGAGCACGTTGGAGTCGACGGCCATACCTATCGAGAGGATGATGCCGGCGATGCCGGGCAGCGTCAGCGTCGCGTCGAAGACGACGAGCGCCGCCAGCGTCAGGATCATGTTCAGGAGCAGCGCCACGACGGCGTTGATGCCCGACCCGCGGTAGTAGAAGACCATGAAGGCGACGACGAGCAGCAGCCCGACGAGCGAGGCCGTCACGCCGGCCCGGATCGAGTCCTGCCCGAGGCTCGGGCCGACGGTGCGCTCTTCGAGGTAGACGAGCCGCGCCGGCAGCGCCCCCGACCGCAGCGTGAGCGCCAAATCCTGCGCCGACTGCTTCGTGAAGTTGCCGTCGATCTGGCCCGAGTCGGAGATCTGCGAGCGGATGTAGGGCGCGGACTTGACCTCGTCGTTCAGGACGACGGCCATGTACTGCCCGACGTTGGCGGCCGTCCAAGTGCTGAACTTCTGCGCGCCCGACGGCTTGAGGTTGAAGCTGATGTTGTAGTCCTCGTCGCCGCCCGACTGCGAGTTGGCCTCGGCGCTGCGCAGCTCGCTGCCGTCAATGACGGCCGGGGTCTCGACGACGACCCACGCCGAAGGCTGGTTCGGCTGGCCCTGCGGCCGCGCGCCCTGCGCGGTCGGCTCGTCGCGGTCGCTGTAGGGGAGCACGCGGCGGTTGAGGGGGACGCTGCCGCCGAGCGAGGCGACGGCCGCCTCGCGCGTCGGGTAGGTCTGCATCGGCGAAGGGTTCGGCGGGCTGACGACCTTCATCAGCTCCAGCTTCGACTGCCCGACGATCATCTCCTTGACGCGCTGCGGGTCGTCGATGCCGGGCATCTGGAGCAGGATCTGCCGCGAGTTCTCCGCGCCGTGGGCCTGGAGCGTCGGCTCGGCGACGCCGATGGCGTTGATGCGGGTGTCTATGATGCGCAGGGCGTCCTCGACGGCGCGGTCGCCGAGCGCGTCTTTGGCCGCGTCGCGCATCTGGAAGACGAGGCTGTTGCCGCTCACGCTCGAATCCCAGATGCTCGGGTCGAAGTCGTTGGTGCGGCGCGGCAACTGGTCGCGCATCTCGCTCAGGCGAGAGTTGTCGGCCGCGTCGACGATGATGCGGTACTCGCCGCCGGCGGCCTCGTGGCGCACGCCGGTCACGTTGTAGCCCTGCTCGGCGGCCGCCCGCTGCACGCCGGTGGCGACGTTCTCGGTCAGCTTGGCGAGGTACTCCTCCACCTTGACCTGCATGACGAGGTGCGAGCCGCCGCGCAGGTCGAGGCCGAGGCGGATGTTCTCGCGCAGCGTCCGGTTAATGCCCTGCCCCGTGAAATCCTGGAGCGACGGGCGGCGGCGCGGCCCGACCACGATCCACAGCGAGGCGAGCGTCACGACGGCGATGATGATGACGCGGGTGAGAAGATTCTTTTTCATAACGACGGTTTTCGGTTTGCAGTTTTCGGTTTGCAGTTTTTGCTTCCGCCGAAGACTGCAAACCGAAAACTGAAAACCAATGATTTCTAAGCCCCCTTACTCCTCGTCCGTCTGCATCCCGGCGACGGACGAGCGGGCGATTTCGAGGATCGACTTGTCGGCGCTGCGGACGAGCAGCGACTTGTCGCGCACGGCCGTGACGGTGGCGATGATGCCGCCCGTCGTGACGATGCGGTCGCCGGCCTTGAGCGCCGAGATCATCGCCTGGAGCTCGCGCTGGCGGCGGCGCTGGGGGACGATGATGAGAAAGTAGAAGACGCCGAAGATGAGCAGGAAGGGCATCAGCCCCGCGAGCAGGCCGCCGAGGCCGCCTTGCTGAAGAATGAGCGCCAGTGTGGTCATCAGAGGTTACGCGTTCGGGGTTTCAGGGTTTTAATCCGGCCCGGCGCGCGCGAAAGCCGCCTCTCGCCGAAGACCTTCCGCGCCCGCGTCGGGGGCGAGGTTTTCCGGGGGCCGGCGGCGCGCTTCCGGGGGCGTAGCTCACTCGACGCCGGAGCCGATTCCCTCTAGGAACTCCCGCCGAAATCGTGTGAATTCGCCAGACCGGATAGCTTGCCTCACGCGCCGCATGGTGTCAAGGAAGGAGGCCAGATTGTGGTGCGAGATGAGCACGGCGGCCAGCATCTCGCCCGCCATGAAGAGGTGCCGGAGGTAGGCGCGCGAGTGGCGGCGGCAGACGGCGCAGGCGCACGCCTCGTCGAGCGGGCGCGCGTCCGACGCCCAGCGCGCGTTCTTGATGTTGAGCCGGCCGCGCGAGGTGAACGCCTGCCCGTTGCGCCCGTTGCGCGTCGGGAGCACGCAGTCGAACATGTCGACGCCGCGCGCGACGCACTCGATTAAATCCTCCGGCGTCCCGACGCCCATCAGGTAGCGCGGCCGTTCGGAGGGCATCAGCGGCGCGACCTCCTCGACGACGCGGTACATGACCGGCTTCTCCTCGCCGACGCTCAAGCCCCCGATGGCGTAGCCGTCGAACCCGACCTCGACGGTGCGGGCGAGGCTCTCGCGCCGCAAGTCCAGGTGCGCCGCGCCCTGCACGATGCCGAAGAGCGCCTGGCGTCCGCTCACGCCGTATTCAGCGGCGCGGTCGGTCACGCCCGAATCCGCGCCCTCGCTCTGCAACTCGTCGAAACGTCGCCGCGAGCGCCGCGCCCAGCGGGCCGTCAGTTCCATCGAGGCGCGGGCCGGCTCGCGCGCGACCTCGCCGGGCGGGCACTCGTCGAAGGCCATCACGATGTCGGAGCCGAGCGCGGCCTGCACCTCCATCGAGACCTCGGGGGAGAGGAAGCAGAGCCGGCCGTCGAGGTGCGAGCGGAACTCGACGCCCTCCTCGTTGACGCGCCGCATGTCGCTCAGGCTGAAGACCTGGAAGCCGCCCGAGTCGGTCAGCAGCGTTCGCTCCCAGCCGATGAAGCGGTGCAGCCCGCCGCACGCGCGAATCACCTCGTGGCCGGGCCGCAGCCAGAGGTGGTAGGTGTTGCCGAGGATGATGCGCGCGTCGGTGTCGGCCGCTTCCAGTTCTTCGAAGCGCACGCCCTTGACCGAGCCGAGCGTGCCGACCGGCATGAAGACCGGCGTCTCGATACGGCCGCGCCGCGTCCGCAAAAGCCCCGCCCTCGCCTCGCCGTCCCGCGCGGCGACCTGCCAGCCGAGCGCCTCTCCGCTTGTTTGTGATCTGCTTTCCATGTCCGGGTTGAAGTTTGAGTATACATGTCGGGCGGCGTTGGGCGGAAAAGCGTGCCCGTCCGTCTGTATGAACTCACGGCCGAAGCCTTCGGGACGCACGATTCAACACGGAGGGCACAGAGAAAACCTCCTTCTCTGTGCCCTCCGTGCTTCCTCCGTGCCCTCTGTGTTGAAAACTATGCCCCGTCGCCACTCACCTCGCGAGGTTATCGCCGGCGGACAACTCGCCGAGTTCGATGACCGGCAAACTCATGGTGAAGCGCGAGCCGGCGGCGTCGCTGTGGGCGGAGACGGTGCCGCCGTGGGCCTCGACGAGTTCTTTGACGAGCGAGAGGCCGATGCCGAGGCCGCCGTGGCGGCGCGTCGAGGTGCTGTCGGCCTGGCGGAAGCGCTCCCAGATGTGCGGCATGAAGTCGGCGGGGATGCCCTCGCCCGTGTCCTCGACCTCGACCTCGATGCGGCGCGGCGGCGCGCCCCCGTCGCCCTCCCCCGCCCCGCCTGCGACGAGCCGCGTGCGGACGGTGACGCGCCCGCCCTTCGGCGTGAACTTGATGGCGTTCGACAGAAGGTTCCAGAGCACCTGCTTGACGCGCTGCGGGTCGGCGATGGTGAGCGGGAGGCCCGCTTCGAGTTCGAGCCGCAGTTCGAGCTTGCGGGCGGCGACCGACTGGCGGACGTTGCGCGCCGCGTCGGCCACCGTCCGGTTGATGTCGAGCGGGTCGCGCGCGAGGCGCAGGACGCCGCGCTGGATGCGCGAGAGGTCGAGCAGGTCGGAGATGAGTTGCGTCAAAGAGTGGGCCGACGAGCTGATGGCCTGGATGCCGTCGGAGAGGTCTTCGTCTTCGGCCAGCGCGCGGCTCTCGCTCAGAATCTCCACCCAGCCCGTGATGGCCGTCAGGGGCGTCCGCAGCTCGTGGGAGAGGGTGGCGAGGAACTGATCCTTGAGCCGGTTGGCCTCGCGCAGCTCGCTGATGAGCCGCGCGTTCTCCAGCGTCGCGCCGACGTGCGTGGCGACGGCCACGAGCAGGTCTATGTCGTCCTCCGTCCAGTCGCGGTAGTCCCGCGTCTGGTGCGCGCTGATCGAGCCGACGACGCGGCCGAGGTGCATCACGGGCACGACCATCAGGCTCTTTAAATCGGCGCGCTCGATCAAATCCTCCAGCCCGGCGGCGAGCGGGTGCTCGCGCACGTCGCGCGCGTAGAGCGGGCGGCGCGCGCCGCGCAGGGCGTGGCGCAGCGGCGAGCGCTCGCGCACCTCGGCCAGGTGCGTGATCGGCTCGACGCCGTCGGCGCACCACTCGCCGTAATAGTCCTGCCGCTCGTCGTCGGCGAAGAGCACGGCCGTGCAGCGGTCGAGTTCGAGCACCTCGCCGATGCGCTCGATGACGGCGCGCACCTTCTCGTGCGGCTCGCCGCCCCTCTGCAAAGAGAGCAGCAGGCGGTTGACGACGGCCTCGCGCTCGGCCTGCGCCTGGATGGTCGTGAAGAGCCGCGCGTTGACGACCGTCTCGGCGGCCTGCGCGGCGAAGATTTCGAGCAGCCGCAGTTCGCGCGCGCTGAAGCCGCCCGCGCGGTTGGCGACGTAGATGAAGCCGATCAGCTCCTGCTTGATCCGCATCGGCACGCACAGCACCGAGCGCACGCCCCAGCGCGCGACGAACTCGCGGTTGAGCCTTTCGTCGCGCGCCGGGTCGTTCGAGAGGAAGGCTTCGCCGGTCTGGTAGACGGGCGCGGAGGTGTCGTCCCTTTCGAGCTTGAACTGGAACTCGCCGACGAGTTCGGGCGGCGTGTGGTGGCCGGGCGACTGCCCGCGCACCGAGCCGGTGCGGCGGTCGTAGGTGGCGATGAGGCACATCTCGCCGCCGACGAGTTGGGCGATGGCGCGCGCGAGCCGCCCGCTCAGCTCGGAGGTGTCGGCGAGCGTCGAGAAGGCGCGCGAGATTTCGAAGAGGCCGCGCAGCTCCTCGTTGCGGTCGCGGCTGGCTTCGAGCAGCAAGACCTTCTCGATGGCGACGGCCAGCGGCGGGGCGAGCCGTTCGAGCGCGAGCAGGTGGCGGCGGTGGTAGGCGCCGGCCTCGCGGCTCGTCAGATTCAGACTGCCGACCGCGTCGCGCGTCGAGAAGAGCGGGACGCAGACGGCCGAGCCGAAGCCTTCGGGCAAAAGGTCTTCGCCCGTCTCAGCCGGCGGGTCGGTGATGATGACTGCCCGCCGTTCGGCCAGCGCCCTTTCGGTGACGGAGCCGCGCAGCCGGCCGCGCGCGCCGACCGCGAGCGAGCCGGGTCGCTCGCCCGCGAGCGCGAAGACGCGCAGGGTCTCGCCGTCCTCCTCGCAGAGCGCGATCGACGCGCGGTCGAAGGGGACGAGCGAGCGCACCTGCTCGGTCGCCAGCTCGAAGACCTCCTCGACGGTGCGTCCGGTGTTGACGGCGGCGACGATGCGGTTGACGGCCTCCAACTGCTCGTTCGCCTCGCCGAGGTACTCGGCGAGCGCGCGCAGCCGCTCGACCTCCGCGTCCGTCGACGCGTGGCCGCCGCGTGCAGGCCGCAGTCCGCTGTCGTCAGACATGGGCGTGTCAGCCCTTCTTCTTGTGGCGCTCGATGATGCGGAGCGGGGTGGCGAAGAAGTCGAACTCCTCGCGCAGGCGGTTTTGCAGGAAGCGCTCGAAGGAGAAGTGGAGGCCGGGCTTGCCGCCCGAAGTGAAGACGACGAAGGCGGGCGGGTTGGTGCCGACCTGCGTGAGATAC
>JALZHT010000796.1 GCA_030860645.1 Acidobacteriota bacterium | reverse complement strand
GAGGTGCCGCGCACCGTCTGGAGCCGCTTCATCATCCTCCTGCTGTGCCTCGCCGTCGTCACGACGACGCTCGCCTTCGGCGCCGTGCACGCCTGGGCGCTCGGCGTCTTCCAACTGAGCGCGGCCGCGGTCTTCGCCCTCTGGATGCTGGACGCGTGGCGGACGGGCGCGCTGCGCGTGAGCCGCAACCCCCTGCAACTGCCCCTGCTCGGGCTGCTCGCCGTCGGGCTCGTGCAACTGCTCCCGCTCGGCGACGGCGCGGGGCTGCCGGCCGGGGCCGAGCCGCTGCTCACCTTCGACCCGCACTCGACGCGCTACGCGCTCGTCCAGATCGCCTCGCTGCTCGTCTACTTCGCCGCCGCGCTCGCCTACGTCGACAGCCCCCGGAGGCTCCGCGTCGTCGTCCGCACGGTCGTCATCTTCGGCTTCCTGCTGGCCGTCTACGGGCTGATGCAGCACTTCGTCAACCCGGCCGCCATCTACTTCCTGCGCGAGCCGAAGCAGGCCGCGCCCTTCGGCCCCTACATCAACCGCCACCACTTCGCCGGCTACATGGAGCTGACGCTGGCGCTCCCGCTCGGCCTCATCTTCGCCGGGGCCATCGACCGCGAGCGCATCGCGCTCTACGCCTTCGCGAGCGCCATCATGGGCATCGCGCTGGTGATGACCAACTCGCGCGGCGGGATGCTGAGCATGACGGCCGAGGTCTTCTTCCTCACGCTCGTGGCGGGCAGCGTCCGGCGCAAGAACCGCGAGAACCGCGGCGAGGAGGGGGAGACCCGCGGCGGGCGCGTGCGCGCGCTGGCGGTGCGCCTCGGCCTGGGCTTCGCGCTGGTCCTGGCGATCTTCGTCGGCGTGCTCTACTTCGGCGGCGAGGAGGCCGTCAGCCGCCTGTTCGGCACCGTCAACGCCGATGACCCGACGACCGGGCGCGCGCACTTCTGGCAGGGCACGTGGCAGATGATTAAAGACCGGCCGCTCTTGGGCGCGGGCCTCGGCGCGTTCGGGGCCGTCTACCCGCGCTACGACACTTCGAGCGGCCTCTTCCGGCTTGAGCAGGCGCACAACGACTACCTGCAAATCCTCTCGGACGCCGGGCTGGTCGGCGGGCTGCTCGGCCTCGTCTTCGTCGTCGCGCTCTTCCGCATGGCCGTGGCCCGCATGCAGTCGCACGACAAGTTCCGGCGCGGCGTCGCCCTCGGCGCCCTCGCCGGCTGCGCGGGCGTGCTCGTCCACAGCTTCTTCGACTTCACGCTCCACACCACGGCCAACGCGCTCCTCTTCCTGTTGCTCGCCGCGCTCGCCACACTGAACGGCCGCGTCGAGGAGCCGGAGAAGACGCGCCGCCGGCGTCGGCGGCGTCGGCAAGCGGAGCACGCCGAGCACGTGGAGCAGATGGAGCACGCGGAGGAGGAGAGGGGAGAGGTCGCGGCATGAGGATTCTGGTGACGGGCGGGGCGGGCTTCATCGGCTCGCACCTCTGCGAGCGGCTGCTGGCCGAGGGCCACGAGGTCATCTGCCTCGACAACTTCTTCACGGGGCGGCGCGAGAACGTCCACCGCCTGATGGACTCGAAGCGGTTCGAGTTGCTGCGCCACGACATCATCGAGCCCGTCCTGCTGGAGGTCGACCAGATTTACAACCTGGCCTGCCCGGCCTCGCCCGTCCACTACCAGTACAACCCGGTCAAGACCGTCAAGACCAACGTCATGGGCACCATCAACATGCTCGGCCTCGCCAAGCGTGTCCGGGCCCGCATCCTCCAAGCCTCCACCTCCGAGGTCTACGGCGACCCGTCCGTCCACCCGCAGCCCGAGACCTACTGGGGCAACGTCAACTGCAACGGCCTCCGGGCGTGCTATGACGAGGGCAAGCGGCTGGCCGAGACGCTGATGATGGACTACCACCGGCAGAACCGCGTGGACACGCGGATCATCCGCATCTTCAACACCTACGGCCCGCGGATGCTGGAGAACGACGGGCGGGTGGTGTCGAACTTCATCGTGCAGGCGCTCCGGGGCGAGGAGCTGACGATCTACGGCGACGGCAGCCAGACGCGCTCTTTCTGCTACGTGGACGATCTGGTCGAGGGCATGATCCGGCTGATGAACGTCGAGGCGGGCGCGCACCCCGAGACCGACGTGCACGAGCCGGTCAACGTCGGCAACCCCGGCGAGTTCACGATGCGCGAGCTGGCCGAGGAGGTGGGGCGCGCCGCCGGCGTCGAGGTGCGGGCGCGCTTCTGCCCGCTCCCGCAGGACGACCCGCGCCAGCGCCGCCCCGACATCGCCCGCGCCCAACGGCTCCTCGGCTGGTCGCCCGCCGTGCCCCTGCGCGACGGCCTCAAGCGGACGGTCGCGTACTTCGCGGAAAGAATCAAAGAACAGTGCGGAGTGCAGAGTGCGGAGTGATGAATTTAAGACAACTGATTTAATTCATCACTCCGCACC
>JALZHT010000795.1 GCA_030860645.1 Acidobacteriota bacterium | reverse complement strand
GGGGGGGGGCGCGGCACGCCCGCCGCCGTGGTGAGGCGGGCCGTGCCGAGGGGCCGCGTATGCGTCGGCGGGACGCTGCGCGGCCCCGCCGTATGTAATGAAACCGTAATTACTAAGAGCGTGACTTAGAGAAGTTTTTGCAACTCACTAACAATAAACTCCGCCGCGCGCCTCGGTATCTCAAGGAAAGTTACTTCACCGGACTTGTCACGGATGCCGAGCATCACCGTCTGCCCGTCCTCGGACACGGTGGGCGGGACGATTCCATTAACGAGGATGAGTCTGGGGATAATTCCAAGCCTTCCTAGCTGATTAATGATTGGCTCTTTGAAGGTCTCGACGGTAATAGGCCCTTCGGTTGCAATGATAGCCGGTAGGGTCTATAAGAAGGCAGACGGCTCTAGGGCCGGTAAGGTCGTTATCGCCCCGGCCAGCTACAAGCTCTATTGACACTGGCTCTCTCAGGTCTGGGATGCTGATTTCATCCTCAAGCTTCAAACGGGTAAGATTGTAGTCGCGTAAGACTTGTTGAACAGCCTCGGCTAGCTTGTCCGCAAATGACATTTCGCCTCCTTATCATGCCAAACCGGCCGAAAACTATACCATAGCCTCAGAGCAGCAACACACTATTACCCCACTACCAAAAATTTCCTTTCCTTCGTCGCCGCCGGTGGTATACTCCGTCCCTCTTTTTGGTTTTCGGGTCATATTCTGAGACGCGGAAGGCCGCCGCCCCTCAGTTTAATTCTTCAATTTCATTCGTCATCCTCGCCGCTTCTCCGTCTTCGTCACCACCGCCCCGCCCGCAGGGGCTTCCCGCAATTCACGCCCCGGAACCTCTCACCCGAACGGCAGGCCGAGGTCTGCCCTTCGTCAAAACAAACACCGGAGAAAGAGAATGATGAAAAAATTCGTCCCCCACCTTTTAGCCCTCCTCGTCTTCGCGGCGCTGCCCGCCTCCACCCGCGCGCAGGGCGCCGCCGTCGTGAAGAAGGCCGAAGTCACGCGCGCCGCTAAGCACGACGTGTCCAAGCCGCTCAGAGAAGTCATGCCGCTCGCGCCGGGCAAGCGCAACAAGGTCGAGAACCCGATGAACTTCATGGCGAAGGGCGCGGCCGGCCAACTCGACCCGGTCGTGCAGAAAAGCGCCTTCCCGAACGTCCCCGTCACCGGGGGCCTGAACTTCGAGGGCATCGGCGACGGCCTGGCCCCCTTCAACGTCCAATTCGCCCCGCCCGACACGACCGGCGACGTGGGCGACACGCAGTACGTCCAATGGGTCAACGTCTCGTTCGCCGTCTTCCGCAAGTCCGACGGCCTGTTGCTCTACGGCCCGGCCGCGGGCAACACCCTGTGGGCGGGCTTCGGCGGCCCCTGCGAGCAGTTCAACGACGGCGACCCCATCGTGCAGTACGACCAGTTCGCCGACCGCTGGATCATGACGCAGTTCGCCGTGCCGGGCGGGGCCGCCGGCTTCTGGCAGTGCGTCGCCGTCTCGCAGACCGCCGACGCGACCGGCGCTTACAACCGCTACGCCTTCCAGTACAACCAGTTCCCCGACTACCCGAAGCTGAGCGTCTGGCCCGACGCCTACTACATCACCTTCAACATGTTCACCTCCTCCTTCACCGGCGCGCGCCTCTGCGCCTACGACCGCGCGAAGATGCTGGCCGGGCTGCCGGCCACGCAGCAGTGCTTCCAACTGAGCACCAGCTTCGGCAGCGTCCTGCCGGCCGACGTGGACGGGCCGACCGCGCCGCCGGTCGGCGCGCCCAACTACATGCTCACCGACGGCACCAACTCGCTCGTGATGTGGAAGTTCCACGTCGACTGGGTGCTCCCCGCCAACACGACGCTGACCGGGCCGACGACCATCCCCGTCGCCGCCTTCAGCCACCCCTGCCCGACCACGACGCGCGGGGCCTGCGTCCCGCAGCCCGGCACCAGCCAGAAGCTCGAAACCCTCGCCGACCGCCTGATGTACCGGCTGGCCTACCGCAACTTCGGCACGCACGAGTCGCTCGTCACCACGCAGGCCGTCAACGTCGGCACCAGCCGGAAGGACGTGCGCACCGGCATCCGCTGGTACGAACTGCGCAACCCCAACGGGGCCGTCAGCGTCCACCAGCAGTCGACCTACGCGCCCGACACCACCAACTGGCGCTGGATGAGCAGCGGCGCGATGGACAAGCAGGGCAACCTCGCCATCGGCTACAGCGTCTCGAACGCCACCAACCTGAAGCCGACCATCCGCTTCGCCGGCCGCGCCGCCGCCGACCCGCTCAACACCCTGACGAGCGAGACCAACCTCCAGACGGGGACGGGGTCGCAACTGCGCAACCTCGCCCGCTGGGGCGACTACAGCACCATCAGCGTTGACCCCGTTGACGACTGCACGATGTGGTACACCAACGAGTACCTCGCCACCGACGGCACCTTCAACTGGCACACC
>JALZHT010000794.1 GCA_030860645.1 Acidobacteriota bacterium | reverse complement strand
CGCCCGCCCCGCCCGGAGTCATGTCCGCCGCCGGCGTGCTGGACACGGGCGTCCCCGCCGACGCCGCCGGCCCCGGCGCTCCTTCGCCCTCGCCGTCGCAAAGCTTCCTCGCGCAGGAGGACGCGCCGCAGGCCGGCACCAACGGCTTCGTCATCCCGCCCGACACGACGGGGGCCGTCGGCCTCGACAAAATCTTCATCAACCTCAACAACAACTACCGCGTCCAGGACAAGACCACGGGCGCGCCGCTCTCGACCGTCGCCCCGGACGCCTTCTGGGCCGCGACGGGCGCGGCCGGCGTCTTCGACCCGCGCGTCGTCTACGACCCTTACAACCACCGCTGGATTCTGGCCGCCGTCTCGAACTCCGCGTCGGCGCAGTCCTCCGTCCTCGTCGGCGTCTCGGAGACCTCCGACCCCGAGGGCGACTTCCTCCTCTTCCGCTTCGTCGTCGGCTGCGCGCCGGGCGCGGCCGACTGTCACCCCCACGGCGAGTGGGCCGACTTCCCGATGCTCGGCTTCAACAAGAACTGGGTGGCCGTCTCGTGGAACCAGTTCACCATCGGCAGCAACGGCTTCGTCTCCGGCAAGGCCCTCGCGCTCGACTACCCGGCGCTGCGCGCGGGCACGGTCGCCGCCGCCCGCTTCGCCCTTTCGTCCGGGGTCGAGGGCGCGTTCTGCATGCACCCGGCGACGACCCTCTCGCCGGCTGAGCCGAACCTGTACTTCGTCAGCCACGTCAACAGCAACGCCGCGGCCTACCGCGTCTTCACCATGTCGGGCGCGCCCGCCGCCCCGCTCCTCACGGGCGGCGAGACGAAAGTGCGCGACGTGCACGGGCAGGGCGGGTGGGCGCAGCCGGCCGGCGAGATCCTGCCGCAAAAGTGTGAGGCCGGCGCGAGCCTGCCGACGCACGGCTGCCCTGACACCCCGCGCCGCGTCGACGCGGGCGACGCCTTCGTCCGCTCCAACGTCGTCTTCCGCGGCGGCAAGCTCTACTACCCGCAGACGGTCTCGCTCCCGGCCGGCGTCACGCCCGCCTTCTCGCGCACCGCCGCGCAGTGGACGGTGCTCGACGCCGCGACCCACGAAGACGTAGACGGCGGGCGCGTCCTCGACCCGACGGCGACCGCCACGAACGGCGGCAGTTGGTACGCCTACCCCTCGCTCGCCGTCAACAAGCACGGCGACATCCTGCTCGGCTTCTCCGAGTTCGAGTCGGACGACTACGCCGACGCCGGCTACGCCCTGCGCCTCGCCTCGGACGCCGCCGGCACGATGCGCGACCCCGTCATCTACAAGGAGGGCGAGGACTACTACGAGAAGACCTTCTCGGGGACGCGCAACCGCTGGGGCGATTACAGCCACACGGTCGTTGACCCCGAGAACGACCGCGACCTGTGGACGATTCAGGAGTACGCGCGGCCCCGCGTGGGCATTACGGGGCTGGAGCGGAACCATTCGCGCTGGGGCACCTGGTGGGCGAAGGTCACGGCCCCGGCCGCGGCGGGCGCACTCGTCATCAGCGAGTTCCGCCTGCACGGGCCGAACGGGGCCAACGACGAGTTCGTCGAGATTTTCAACAACAGCGGCGGCGACCTGACGGTGGCGACCGCCGACGGCTCGGAGGGCTACGCGCTGGCCGCCTCGGACGGCGCGGCCCGCTTCACGATCCCGAACGGCACGGTGATCCCGGCCCGCGGCCACTTCCTCGGCGTCAACTCGCTCGGCTACTCGCTCGCCGCGCACCCGGCCGGCCCCGGCACGACCGCCTCGGGCGACGCGACTTACGCCACCGACATCCCCGTTAACGCCGGCCTCGCCCTCTTCCGCACGTCCGACCCCGCCGGCTTCACCCTCGGCAACCGCCTCGACGCCGCCGGCTCGACCGCCGAGGCCGACCCGCTCTACAGAGAGGGAACCGGCTACGCGGCCATCACGCCGCCCTCGACCAACTACAGTTTTTACCGCAGCCTCTGCCCCGGCAACGCGCCGACCTTCGGCTCCTCGCTCGGCTGCGTCCCCGGCGGCGGCGGCCAGCCGCGCGACACGGACGCCAACCAGAACGACTTCGTCTTCGTTGACACGAACGGGGCCGACGCCGGGGCGGGCCGGCGGCTCGGCGCGCCGGGGCCGGAGAACCTCTCCTCGCCCGTCGAGCGCAACTCCGGCTTCGTCACCGTCCTGCTCGACGCGACCACGGGGGCCACGCGGCCGCCCAACCGCCTGCGCGACCTGATCCCCGACCCGGTCAACAACTCCGCCTTCGGGACGCTCGAACTGCGCCGCCGCGTCGTCAACAACACGGGGAGTCCCGTCACGCGTCTCCGCTTCCGCATCGCCGACGTGACGACCTTCCCCTCGCCCCCCGGCTTCGCCGACCTGCGCCCGCGCAGCGCCGCCGCGGTCGTCGTCAGCGGCGTCGCCGACCCCGCGACGTGCGCGCCGCAGGCC
>JALZHT010000793.1 GCA_030860645.1 Acidobacteriota bacterium | reverse complement strand
GGTCGGGATAATCGAACCCGAGGTCGCGCGCCTGCGGCCCGTCGTGAGTCTTGAGCCGCCCGCGACGGTCGAGGGCGGCGACGTGCTGCGGGTCGGGAGAAAACTTTTCGTCGGCCTCTCGCCGCGCACGAACCGCGCGGGGGTCGAGGCCCTGCGCGAGCTGTCCGCGCCGCACGGCTACGAGGTGACGCCGGTCGCGCTGCGCGACTGCCTGCACCTCAAGACGGCCTGCACGGCGGCGGACGACGAAACGATCCTGCTCAACCCCGCGTGGGTGGACGCCGACATCTTCCGCGGCTACGAAACTATCGCCGTCCACCCCGCCGAGCCGTGGGCCGCCAACACGGCGCGCGTCGGCGCGGCGCTGCTCGTCGGCGCGGCCTCCCCGCGCACCGCCGAAGCCCTCGCCCGGCGCGGCCGCGACGTGCGCCCCGTAGACGTTTCCGAGTTCGCCAAGGCCGAAGGCGGACTCACCTGCATGAGTCTGATCTTTAGTTAGGCGAACACGCCCGGCCCGGGGCCGAGCACGTTGTCGGGGTCGTGCCGGCTCTTCTCGCCGGCGAGGTGGCCCCAGACGGGCTGGAAATGCTTCTTCCAGTCTTGGTGCTCCAACTGTACCGCGCTGATCGTGTAGAACTTGCCGCCGAGGTCGCGGCCCTGCTCGTAGAGGGCGCGGTTCTCCGCCAGGACGGCGCTCGCAGCCTCGTGGGGGATGGTGCGCAGGATGTCGAAGAGGAAAAAGATTTCTTCGTCCGGCACGCGGAGCATCGGGCGCGTGAGCCGCGACCTGACGAACGGGTAGAAGAGGATGAGCGAGCCGGGCAGGAAGAGGGCCGGGTCGAGCGCGGCGATGGTCTGCGAGGCGAAGGCGTCGATCCGCGAGTCGGGCACGAACAGGTCGAGCCACGGGTGCGGGAAGCCGCCGAGGCCCGCCTCGTTCAGGGCGTCAATGAGTTTGACGACCAGGTCCGTGTACTCGAAGTAGGTCATGTCTTCGACGTGCTCCGAGCCGGGGACGAAGTTAAGCCCCGCGAACGGGTCGGCGGGCAGCTCCGCGGGCGACGTGTAAAACGACGTGGCCTCGACGAAGAAAGCGAAGCCGGCCGGCGTCGTCACGCTCATGCCCCGGATGTGGTCGAAGCGCTCCGCGGCGATGAGGAAGCGGAGGTCGGCGAGCATCGCCGGCGCGTCCGGGTAGAAGAAGCGGAGCGTCTGCGCGCGCTCCCCGGCCGGGACGAGCCGTATCGTCGCGCGGACGATGATCGCGCACAGGCCCAGCCCGGCGAGCGTCGCCTCGAAGAGTTTCCTGTTCTCCGCCTCGGAGCACGTGACGAGGTGGCCCTCCCCGGTGACGACCTGAAGTTCGAGGACGTTGTCGACCTGCGCCCCGTGCCGGTAGCTCCGGCCGCTGACGCCGCCCACGGAGAGCGTCCCGCCGACGGTGAGCCGCGTGTAGTCTGTGAGCACCGGCGGCGTGAGGCCGGCGGGCGTCGTGGCGAGCAGCAGGTCGCGCCACACGACGCCGGCGTCCACGACGGCGCGGTCGGGCGCGATGGAGTGAATCTGGTTGAGCGTGCTCATGTCAATGACGACCCCGGCGTCCGCCTGCGACTGGCCGAACGCCGTGTGTCCCTTGCCCCGGCCCGCGACCCGTATGCCGTGCTCGCGGGCGAAGCGCACCATCCTGGCAACGTCCTCGACAGAGCCGGGGCGGAGGACGGCGACGGGCGTCCGGTGAACGAGATGGCCGAAGTCGTCGGCGGCCGCCGCCAGCGAGGCCGGGTCGGTGCTGAGCGTCCCGTCGAGCGGCGGCAGTTGAGAGAAGTCGCCGCCGGCGCTCGCCTCCGTCACCCAGGAACGACTCGTGAGGTCGAAGCCGAGTACCACCGTGGTCGCAAAAAGCCCTTTGATCAGGCCGCGTCTGGAAATGTTCGTCACAGTTCACCTCTCTTTGTGGAACCCGCCGGAGCCGCGGGTTGGTTCGGAGCCTGAGGCACATCGCCGCCCGCGCGGGACGCGCCGGGCGTCGCGCCGCGGGGGCCTGATTCAGAGGGCGAAGAGAGAAACGCGGACGTGACCGTGGAAATGTGAGTGCCCGCCGTGTCTCGCCTCTTATACGCGGAGGGCGGCGGCGAAACGAATCACGCCTCTGATAAAATTTTTGCGGGCGGGTGACGACGGTCAAGCGGTCGCGGGGCCGCCCCTCCCGGCTACTTTCTATGTCCCCTCGGTTCTGGAAAATCGCGCGGCGGGAGTTGGCTTACGGCGGGCGGACGCTCGTGATGGGCGTGCTGAACGTGACGCCGGACAGCTTCAGCGACGGCGGGCATTTCTTCGACGCGGGGCGCGCGCTCGCCCGCGCCGAGGAGATGGCCGCGGAGGGCGCGGACATCATAGACGTGGGCGGCGAGTCGACGCGGCCCGGCGGCGCGCCCGTCGCGGCCCGCGAGGAGT